>JBKDZY010000406.1:0-1669 GCA_047971765.1 Hyphomicrobiaceae bacterium
GCCATGGCCTTCAGGTTGATGATGTCCGCGCAGAAGAAATGGCGCAGACTCGACGGCCAGAATCGCCTGCCCGAGATCATCCAGGGGATTGAATTCCGCGATGGCCTCCGCCAACTTCAAACCGCCGCCTGATCACGCATCACCAACTTTCGCGCATATCTCATTGAAGGGACGTAGGGGGCGTCAGGGCCTTGTGATACGATCCTGCCCCCTACCGGAATCTACCCCATTTACGGGCGTGCTGATGTCACTGCAACGGAACGCCCGGAGGAGAGCCAAGTCTCAGGTCGTAAGAACGTCTCTGTACGAATAAGGAGGTCATCGACTCGTCCCTCAACCATCTCACGGCTTGAGGTAGCCGATTTAGATCGCTGTCAAAAACTTGTCGACGGCGCTAGTGCGGGCACGGCGCGGGTCTGTCAGGGCGAAGAAGAAGCGACGGGGTTTAGGGGCCCATGTTATGCGGCGAAGCGCAAGGTCCCGGGCTCGTAAAGAAATTACGGATCGCCAAGACAGGAGCGATGCGAATTCGCCCGACCGGATACCGGCAAGAATAGCTTCGTTCGTGGGCAGCTGGAGAAAGACCGAAAGCTCACTCACCGAAAGGCCCATGTCGGCTAGGTGCTGTTCGGTCACAGTCCGTGTCCCGGATCCGGGTTCCCGAAGCAGCCACTGCATGCTGCAATAGTCCAAGGCCGAAAAACTCGGCTGGCGTGCAATCGGATGATCTCGCGACAGAACCAGAAGCAGTTCGTCTCGCGCCACAACCTGAGTCGTCAGCCCCGAGCTCATAATGTCGCCTTCGATCAGGCCTATGTCTGCGGCACCCTCGGTCACCGCATTCGTGACCTCGGCCGTATTCCCGGCATGCAGGAACATGTCGACCTGCGGCCAGGTCTGATGCATTCGGATCATATACGGAACGATCCAGTAGCTCGCGATAGTCTGGCTGGCCCAAAGACGCAGTCTGCCCCGCGGTTCATCGGAAATGTTGCTGAGCAGAGCCCGAGCAGAGTCGGCTTCGCGTTGAATCCGCAGTGCCGCCGGAACGAGGAGCTTGCCGTTCTCGGTCAGCAAAATTCCCCGGCCAACGCGGTCGAAGAGCCTGACGTCATACTGCCGTTCCAGCGCCGAAATGGCCGCGGAGACAGCAGATTGTGTGAGGTTCAGGCGTCGTGCGGCCTGAGTTACATGAGACAACGCGGCGACACAGAGAAAGATGCGGACTTGTTCGAGGGTCATGGACGATCAATAAAGAAAACAGAACGAAAAGACAAAAACAATCAATTGGACCGAACGTCCGCTGCGATGCATCTCTAGCACCTGACAAAGGAACAGAGATGTCAAACAGCACACAGCGAAAATTCGAAATGTTCCCATCCCTTTGCCGGGTTCTTCCCGGGCTTGCCGTCTCGGCAGGGTTAGCCGCGTTGGGTATTTTGGCTTGGATCTTGTCCGGTCGTTCACCTGTGGTCAGCCCTATGATCGCAGCGCTAGTTATAGGAGTATTCATTGGCAACATCGGAGTGTCTGGTGCCGCGCTGTCGGCAGGAAACGCTATTGCGATGCGCCCAATCCTTCGGACTGGCATCGTGCTTCTAGGTTTCCGACTGACTCTTGGCGATCTGGCTCAACTGGGCACTACCGGCTTGGTTATGGTTGTGATCAT
>JBKDZY010000407.1:0-2468 GCA_047971765.1 Hyphomicrobiaceae bacterium
CGGAGGAGGGCGCGCACTTCCAGTCGCATCTCGATGGGTCACGGCATCTGTTGACGCCGGAGCGGTCCATCGAGATCCAGTGTCTGCTCGGCTCCGACATCCAGATGCAACTCGACGAGTGCATCGAGCATCCGGCGGAGCATGACGAGGCACAGCGGGCGATGGAGCTGTCGCTGCGCTGGGCGGAGCGGTCGTGGGCGCAATTCGGACGTCTGGCGAAACCAGGGCAGGCGATGTTCGGCATCGTGCAGGGCAGCACATATGCGGATCTGCGTCGGGCCTCGGCCGAGCATCTGGTGGCGATGGATCTGCCCGGCTACGCGGTTGGCGGGCTGGCGGTGGGCGAGGGGCAGGAGCTGATGCTGCGCACGCTGGAAGAGACGCTCCCGCACCTGCCAGCCAACAAGCCGCGCTACCTGATGGGTGTGGGGACGCCGGAGGATCTGATCGAGGCTGTCGCACGCGGGGTCGACATGTTCGACTGCGTGATGCCGACCCGGAACGGGCGACACGGATTGGCGTTCACCTGGAATGGCCGGATCAACCTGAAGAATGCCCGCCATGCGGAGGATCTGGCGCCGCTCGATCCGGAAAGCCCGTGTCCGGCGGCGCGTGAGTGGTCGCGGGCCTACCTGCATCATCTGGTGAAATCCGGCGAGATGCTGGGGTCGATGCTGCTGTCATGGGTGAATACGGCATTCTACCAGGAGTTGATGGCGGCGATGCGTCTTGCGATTGCGGAGCAACGGTTCGCAGCGTGGCGGGAGGAGACACTGGCGCGGCTCAAGGGCGGGCAGGGTGCCGCAGGGTGATGCGGCGCAGGAGGCGTGCGCCGTTTTGCGCCCGCCTTCACGGCTTGTGCCTGATGGACGTTGCGCTCAAGCTGATAGGCAACGAGACCTGACCAGAGCGGGAGAAAGCTCATGTCATCGGATGGCCGCCTGCATCTTGCCGCGTTCATGCGACCGGCATCGATCCATACCGGGGCCTGGCGCTATCCGGGCGCCTATCCCGACGCCAACTTCAACTTCCAGCACCTGAAGCGCTTCATCCGGAGACTGGAGGCGGCGCGCTTCGATGCGTTCTTCATGGCCGATCATCTGGCCGTTCTCAACATGCCGATGGACGCCTTGAAGCGCAGCCACACGGTGACCTCGTTCGAACCCTTCACGTTGCTGTCGGCGCTCTCCCAGGCAACCGAACACATCGGCCTGATTGCGACCGGATCGACGACGTTCGAGGCGCCGTACCATATTGCCCGGCGCTTTGCCTCGCTCGATCACATCTCGGGTGGGCGCGCGGGGTGGAACATCGTCACGACGTCCAATCCGGATGCGGCGCTCAATTTCGGTCTCGAGGAGCATGTCGAGCACGGCGAGCGTTACCGGCGGGCGCGTGAGTTCTACGATGTGGTGACGGGGCTGTGGGATAGTTTCGCCGACGATGCGTTCGTGCGCGATGTGGCAAGCGGCACGTATGTCGAGCCGGACCGGATGCACCGGCTCGATCATAAAGGGCCGTACTACAGCGTTCGCGGGCCACTCAATATCGCGCGACCGGTGCAAGGGTGGCCGGTGATCGTGCAGGCCGGCGCATCGGATGCCGGGCGGCAGCTGGCAGCGGAGACGGCGGAAGCCGTGTTCACGGCCCAGGGCCATCTGGAGGCCGGTGTCGCATACTATCGCGATGTCAAAGGACGGATGGTGGCGGCAGGGCGCGATCCCCGGCACATGTGCATCCTGCCGGCGTGTTTCGTCGTGGTCGGCGAGACGGTCGAGGAGGCGAAAGCCAAGCGGGCGAAGCTCGATAGCCTGGTGCACTATGCCAACGCCATCGGATCGTTGTCGATCGCGTTGGGGGTGGATGCCTCCAGGTTCGATCCGGACAAGCCGCTGCCTGACAACCTGCCGGACTCCAATCAATCGAAGTCAGGCCGTGAGCGCGCCATCCAGCTTGCTGAACGTGACGGGTTGACGGTGCGCCAGCTTGCGCAGCGCCTGGGCGGGTATTCGGGGTTGGCAATGGTCGGGACGGCGCAGACGATTGCCGACGAGATGGAGGCCTGGGTGGCAGCAAAAGCCTGCGACGGCTTCACCATCATGTTCCCGTACCTGCCGGGAGGACTGGAGGACTTTTGCGACACGGTGGTGCCGGAGCTGCAACGACGCGGCGTGTTGCGGACGGAATACGGGGGGACGACCCTGCGTGAAAATCTGGGGCTGCTGCGTCCCGGGAACAGGTTTTTCGAAAACGCCTGAGGGTCCGGGCACCAACCGCCGCTGGGTGAGAGGCGGTTGGCGTCTTGCTGTGTCCGTACCGACGGCGATTTGCCGGGTCAGCCCTTGCCAACCACCGTGACGGCGCCGGCGGTGGCGGTCCGTCCACCATCGACGGCAAAGTGCGCGCCGGTGATTCCGGATGCCAGGCCGGAGCACAGGTAGTGCACCATGTTGGCAATTTCATCCGCC
>JBKDZY010000408.1:0-5660 GCA_047971765.1 Hyphomicrobiaceae bacterium
ACACGACCCCGCGCGCCCGCGATGAATAGGGCGCTGGCGGTCCGGTCAGGAGGTCCCCACGCCGGCACGCGGCCGGATGGTCCGCACAAGTGCGCCGATATCAACAGGCCCCGCCACCACCGCGACCGCAACGAGACCTGCCAGCACCGCCAGTTTCACCGCGACCGTAGACCAGCCCATCGGCAGGTAGGCCGCAAGTCCGACGGGAATGCTGGCCACGCCCCAGAGGATCGCGTGGCGGCCCCAGGGATAGCCGATCGGCAGCGCCACGTGAGCGGCGACCTGCATGCAGGCGATCATGACCGAGAACGAGCATGCCATGGCGAGCGTGATGCCGAATGCTCCGAAACTGTGAACCGCCGGAACCGCGACGAGCAGGAATACGGCGGCTGTCGCCAGTCCGATCCACGCGAACTTGTGCGGGTTGTCGCGCAGCAGGATGCCCTGGCCGAAACAGTTGGCGAACGCGAAGAGTGCATAGCAGCCGATAAGTGGCGGAACGAGCCGATAGGCGTGCAGGAACGCATCTCCGACCAGAACCGAGAACACCTCGTGCGCGAACAGCGCTCCCATTGCACCAGCAACCAGAAAGGCAACGGAAAACAACGTGAAGGTCCGGCGCGCCGTATCGGGGAGGGTGGGATCCTTGGCGCGCCTGAGGACGTATGGTGTCCATGCGCCGTTGAACGCGACTGAACCGATCATGCCGACGCTGGCCGCTCCGGTGGCGACGCCGAACAGGGCGGCCTCTCGGGGCTGTTCGGCCCAGTTGAGGATGAGGCCCGCACTGTTCAGGATGACCAGGGCGCCGATGTTGAGCGAGAGAATCTGTGAACTGAGCAGAGCCGACTTGGCCAGTTGGCTGCGCTTGGGGCGACCGCTGATCCAATGGTGGTGGCTCATGAACAGCACCGCGAACATGGTGACCGCGCCCGCGATTTGCGCGAGATAGATCGACGCCAGCCCTTCCCTGAAGATCAGCAGCAGAGAGAACACGCTGCCGGCCTGAACCAGGAATGCGGTGAACATCGCTGTGACAGCAGCCTTGTGATGCTCCAGGCTGCGCGCCGTCGCATTCAGGGACTGGCCCAGCAGCAGCATGACGATGGCGCAGACCGCAAGCCGCATCAGGCCGGGAAATGTCGGCGGCTGGTTCAGGAACGCGCCGAGCAGGGGCGCCACCCACCAGCCCAGGCTGATGATGAAGACGCCAAGAACCGTCGTTGCGGCAAAAACGGTCGTTGCTGCATCGCGCTGGCCCCATTCGTCGTCCTGCGCCGCCAGCAATGCAGGCAGCCCGCGGACAAAAAAGAGGCCGACGGTCAGATTCAGCAGAGACGTGAAATTGTTGATGGCGATGAGCTGGGAGAACTCGATGGGCGCAAAGAGCCGGGTCGTGATAGGCATGATCACCAGGCTCAGCGATCTTTCGAGCGCACCTACCAACGCATATCCGGCTGCAGCCGACATGACGAGACGGACGCTCAACGACGTGCTCCCTCGTAAAGCCCTGTCAACGCGGGGACAATGGTCGCCCTTCGCCAGATGGGAAAGTCCAAGGCAAAGACGCGGTGAAACACTCTGCGCACTCTCCGAGTCACCGGTGCGTCTCATGGCTAACTGTTCGCCCGCAACGGTGCAAGTGCGCCGAAGCCGCTGCGTCAGAGCAGCCCAATCATGCATCCGGAAGGCGTCCAGACCGAGCGCCTCGCGACTGTCCGGCGTCCGCTCAGCCATGGCATCTTCAGTGAACCTTTCGGCAACGGGCTGCGGCATAGAGTGGGACGAGCACTTGGCGGCAGGCAGGTCCGCGATGGCACGGCGCTTGCGGCGCGGTCGGCAGGCAGCAGCGTAAAGGCGTAGGACGCGTATCAGAATGGCACAACTTGTATTGCGTGATCAGGTGCTCGGCAATCCGGCACCCTCTGTTGCCGGGGATGAGGCTGCAGGCCGCGGGGCACCAGACGCGATAGCCGAGACCGGCCTGGATTTTACCCTGGTCCGGACAAGAGAAGAAGTCGACGCCCTGGCTGATGAGTGGAACAGGCTTTTCGCGATGGGGAGCAACCCCACACGCATGTTCCAGTCCTTCAATTGGTGCTGGCTCTGGTGCCGGCACTACATGAATGAAGCTGATGCAACCAGCGAACTTGCCATCGTCACCGGGCGCCGGAACGGCGAACTTTGCTTGGTCATGCCGCTGGTTGTCACACGCGATTTCGGTATGCGGCGGCTGTCCTGGCTGGGTGAGCCGGTATCGCAGTATGGCGATGTGCTCGTCGCGCCACAGGCAGTCAATCCAGCGGTCCTGGATGCAGCCTGGACCTTCGCGGTCAAGGCCACACGCGCTGATTTCGCCTATTTGAGGAAGGTTCGCGACGACTCTTCGGTGGTCGGCCTGATGCGCCAGCTCGGGTCGATTGTGACAGGTGAAGAGATCGCCCCCTATCTCGCGCTTTCCGGAGACAAGACGTTCGAGACCTGGGAAGAGCGCCGCAAACCGAAAGCCCGGAAGAACCGCCGTCGCCAGATACGCCGCCTGTTTGAGCACGGCACCGTCGTTTTCGAGAAGCACGAGGGAACGGAAAAGGCCGGTCAGCTCGCCTTTGCCGCGGCGGTCCAGAAACGGGATCAGCTGGCGGACAAGGGAGCAATTTCACCTGCCCTTGCCGATCCCCGGTTCGCGGCGTTTTTCAGCGCCGCCGCTGCCTCGGCCGATCATCCGGCAGGGGTCAGCGTCTACACCATCAATCTCGACGGAAAGCCGGTTGCAACCAAGGTGATCGTCGAAAGCGGTGGCATCCGCGCGCTGCATATCGCGGTGTTCGATTCCCATTTTGAGAAATGTGGTCCAGGTGCGGTACTGCTTGAGCACCTGATCGCCTGCACGATCGACGATCGGCTACAGAGGCTCGATCTGCTGGCGCCGCGCCACGAGTATAAGATGATGTTTGCCGACGAGACGGTTGCCGTGAAGGATCACGCGATCGCCGTGTCCTGGCGTGGAAAGATCTTCGTCAACGGTTTGCTGCGCCAGCGCCACCGGCTGAAAGCCGCAGTGGAAGCCCTTCCCGCACCAGCCAAGAAGATGATCACCCGCGTGATTGGTGGCAAGACCCCGGCCGAGGCCAGGCCAGCCGCTTGAGCGTCAGGACCCGGGGGCGGTCGTCGGCGGTGGTGGGTGACGATCACCCGCACGACCGTCCCGGCAGTCCGGGCCCGCCAACCGTTCTGCTGCGGCGTTCGAGAACGATCACATCGTGCCAAACGCCGTTGATGTGGCCGAGCCGCTCGCGATACCCGATCTCACGAAATCCAGCCGCGCGGTGCAGGCGGAGGCTGGCTGTATTGGCAGCCAGGATCTGGGCCTGCAGGGTCCAGTAGCCCTCGCTTTCGCTGGCATCGATCAGCCGCTTCAGCAACGCTGATCCGATGCCGCGCCCCCGCGCGTGTGAACTGACATAGACGCTGACCTCAGCGACGCCGGATGCCCCTCACGTGTCGGCTGCGGACTGCATTGCCACCCATCCGGCGACGCGTCCGCCGGATCTCGCAATGATCCGGCCCGTCGGCAGATGGTGGCTGTCCCAGTCGCGCCACAGCGGCGGTGAGGTCATGAACGCGGCAAGGCCGGTTGCCAGCCCTTCCGCATAGATGGCCTTGACCGCTTTCCAGTCGCCGCGCGTCATCGGCTCCAAGGTCAATGGACGGTCCATGCCGGCTCCCGCCTCTCCTGGTAAGTCCTCGTCATGGCGTCGGATAGCGCCTCGGTTCTAACGGTCCACGTGAAATCGAGACACTCAGGCTGCGATTGCGGTCCGCGGAAGAAAACACTTTGGACCGATTCCGGCCCATTCGGAATTGGTGCTAACGCACGCCAAGCTTCTTCTGCAGGCTCGAAGACGAGGTCGTGTACTGGAACATCAGCTTCTTGTCCGGATAGATGATGTGATGGGCCGCCTGCGACATAAGGGCGGCCTCATGGAAGCCCGAGAGAATAAGCTTCAGCTTGCCCGGATAGCTGTTGATGTCGCCGATGGCGAAAATCCCGGCCTCGCTGGTCTCGAACTTCTCCGTGTCCACCGGAATGAGATTTTCGTGCAGGTTGAGCCCCCATTCGGCCACCGGCCCGAGCTTCATGGTGAGCCCGAAGAACGGCATCAGCCGATTGCAGGCGATCTGTTCCTCGCCCGCCTTGGATTTGACAGAGACGCCGGTGAGGTCACCGCCTTCGCCGTGCAGGCCTGTCATCTGGCCGATCACCAGCCGCATGGCGCCCTGGTCGACGAGCTGGCGCATCTTCTCGACCGAGTGGGGAGCACCGCGAAACTCGTCGCGCCGGTGCATCAGGGTGAGTGATTTGGCGATGGGTTGCAGGTTGAGCGTCCAGTCGAGGGCCGAATCCCCGCCACCGACGATGAGGATGTCCTTGCCCTCGAAATCGGCCATGCGGCGCACCGAGTAGAACACGCCGCTGCCCTCGTAGGCTTCAATGCCTGCAAGCGGCGGCCGCTTGGGTGTGAACGACCCGCCACCCGCCGCCACCACCACCACCTTGGTGATGAACACCTTCCCGTCATCGGTCTCCAGCCGGAAGCGGCCATCCGCCAGGCGTTTGAGACCATCGACCCGCTCGCCCAGATGGAACGTCGGATCGAACGGCTTGATCTGCTCCATCAAGGCATCCACCAGGCCCTGTCCTGTCACCAGCGGAAGGCCCGGAATGTCGTAGATCGGCTTTTCCGGATAGAGTTCGGCGCACTGGCCGCCCGGCTTGTCGAGGATGTCGATCAGATGGGCCCGGATATCCAGCAGGCCCAGCTCGAAGACCGCGAAGAGACCGCACGGCCCTGCGCCGATGATGACGCAATCGGTTTCGATTTCCGGGGGCGGTGTTTGAGCCATGACCTGTCCATCCTTTTCAATTCCGGGCCGCCCACGGCGTCCGATCGCATCGTTTGCGCCACTAATGAGCGGTTTGGCCAAGCCTTGCAAGGTGTCAGCCGCATGGGCCTTAAGGAGGTGTTCCACAGGCCCGCGGCAAGGCGCAATGATGCCTTTCCATCCCCAGGCTCGGAGAGGGTTGGCGCTTGCCTCGCGACATGATGCGATGGCGGATCAATTCGCGATCAGGCCGCCATCCACATTCAGCGTTTGCGCCGTGATGTTGCGAGCTGCCGGCGAGGCTAGGAAAACGATCGCCTTTGCAATGTCGGCCGGATCGTTGGCGCGCTTGAGCGGCACGGTCTCGACCGCCTTGCGCTCCACCTCTTCGACGCTCACCCCGTCCTTTGCCGCGACCGTCCGGAACAGGTCGTCCACGATGGCGGTCTTGACGATGCCTGGGCAAACGGCGTTGACGTTGATGTTGTGCGGCGCGAGCTGCTGGGCGGCCGTGAACGTGAGGCTGATCACCGCTCCCTTCGAGGCCGCATAGATGGCATTCGACGTGCCCTGGAAGCCCTTTCCCGCCACCGATGCCACGTTGACGATCGCGCCCGACCGGCGGGGGATCATCTCCCGGGCCACCCGCTGCAGGCAGAAGAAGACTCCCTTGGCGTTGACGCGATGGATGCGGTCCCAGTCGGCCTCGTTGAGGTCCATGATGTAGGCCTTGCGCGTCACACCCGCGTTGTTCACGAGAATGTCGATGTGCCCGA
>JBKDZY010000409.1:0-10055 GCA_047971765.1 Hyphomicrobiaceae bacterium
CGAGCAGACCATGAGCCTGGACCATCCAATCGGCTACTTTTCAGTCGTGAACTCGGTCTCCTTCGATATTCCGGTGGGTTCGCGGGCTGGAGAGTTCGAGGTGTTCGTCGGCTTCGACCAGACTGCGCCGGGTGCCGGCTAGACCAATTCCGGTTCAGCTGGAAACGGTCTGGATTGTTCGCACTCACGGGCCCTATCAGCCATCGGCCGGGCGCTCCGCGGGGGCGATGCACACTTCAGGCCCGCCGTCGCGGCCTGAGCGTTTCCGCCTAAACCGGAAACACTACAACGGCAGCTTCAGTTTGTTCGTGGCCTGACAGACGATCCGCAAGAGCCTGTGCTTGCGCCGAATGTCTACGAGTTGCGCAGCCCCCATTGTGGGCCTGGCCAACGCCTTGGCGGTGCGAGACACCCGCGCCGCACACCCTTCCCTTCCCCCAACCACCAATCAAATGTGGATGCAGGCCGCGATATGCCCGGGCGCAATCTCGCGCTGTGCGGGGATCTCCTGTTTGCAGGCTTCCGTCGCCTTGGGACACCGCGGATGGAAGACGCACCCAGACGGCGGATTGAGCGGGCTCGGCAATTCACCCTTGATGATGCTGCGGGGCCGTGACCGTTCGATCGCGGGATCGGGAATCGGTGCGGCGGCGAGAAGTGCCTGCGTGTAGGGATGGGACGGGTTCGAAAACAGCTCGTTCGAGTCGGCCAGCTCGACAATGCGACCCAGGTACATCACCGCGACGCGCGTGGAGATGTGACGCACCACCGCCAGGTCATGGGCGATGAACAGGTACGTCAGCCCCAATTTCTGCTGGAGGCCTTGCAGCAGGTTGATCACCTGTCCCTGGATCGACACATCGAGCGCGGAGACGGCTTCATCGCACACGATCACTTCCGGATTGACGGCGAGCGCCCGTGCGATGCCGACGCGCTGGCGCTGGCCGCCAGACAGCTCATGCGGGTAGCGCGCGGCCATGTACGGGAACAGGCCGACCGTCTCGAGCAGCTCGATGACCCGGTCGTCGATCTTGCTTTTCTCGATGATCTTATGGACGCTCATCGGCTCCGCGATGATCTGGCCGACGGTCATGCGCGGGTTGAGGGATGAATAGGGATCCTGGAAGATCACCTGCATGCGCTTGCGAATCGCGATCATGTCGCGCCGCCCCATGTGGGCGAGGTCGATATCCTCGAAAAGGATCTCGCCATCGGTCGGTTTGTCCAACCGCAACACGAGCCGGCCCAATGTCGACTTGCCACACCCCGACTCGCCGACCAGTCCCAGCGTTTCACCGCGCCGCACATTGAGCGACACGCCGTTGACCGCCTTGACGTGACGGACGGGGCCGCCAAGGAAACCACCGCCAACAGGAAAGAACTTGCTGGCCCGCTTGATGTCCAGCATCAACTCATCGCCGATCACCGGCTCGGCTTGCACCTCATCCTTCGCCGATGCCTGGGCCTTGCGGTCGAGTTCCTCCACTTCGAGGGCACGGTGACACGCCACATGATGCCCCTCCTCGACCTCGCGATATTCGGGCACCTCTTGGCACTTTTCGAAGGCATAGCGGCAGCGGGTCCGGAAGCGGCAGCCCTCCGGAGGCCTGAGAAGATTGGGTGGAGCCCCCTCGATGGTCGCGAGTTTCGACGAGCGTCCCCGATCAAGCCGTGGCACGGCCGATAGCAGACCGCGCGCGTAGGGGTGCAACGGACGGCCGAAGACGCGCTCTGCCGTGCCGCTCTCGGCAATCCGCGCGGCATACATGACATTCACCCGGTCGGCGTAGCGCGCGACGATACCCAGATTGTGCGTGATGACCACGATCGCGATGCCGAGCCGCTTCGACAGGTCCTTCATGAGCTCCAGGATCTGGGCCTGGATGGTCACATCAAGCGCGGTGGTCGGTTCATCAGCAATCAGCAGTTTGGGATTGCAGGCCAGACCAATGGCAATCATGACCCGCTGGCGCATGCCGCCCGAAAGCTGATGGGGAAACTGGGCCAGCCGACTCTTGGGGTCGGTGATGCCAACAAGCGTCAGCAGTTCGATGGCGCGGGCGTCGGCTTCCTCCTCGCTCATGCCGAGATGGATGAACAGCGGCTCCTTGATCTGGAGGCCGATGCTCAACACCGGATTGAGCGATGTCATCGGCTCCTGGAAGATCATCGAGATGGAACGGCCACGGATCTGGCGCATCTCCTCGTTCGACAGCTCCAGCAAGGACTGCCCCTCGAACTTGATGCTGCCTTTCGGGATACGAGACGAATGCGGTGGCAGCAGCCGCATGACGGCCAGTGCCGACACCGACTTGCCCGATCCAGACTCGCCGACAATGGCGACCATCTCGCCCGGATTGACGATGTAGCTCACACCATCGACGGCGCGGACCGTCCCTTGCGACGTGACAAACTGGACATGGAGATCCTCGATCTCCAGAACCGGTTGCGCCTTGCCATCCGCCTTCGGTCCGGCCGACGCCTCAACCGAGGAATGCTGATCGTTTGCCACTGTGTGCTGCAAGTTGGCGACTCCTCCCTGGGACGTCCCCTTGTTTTCTGCCACCGGCACAGGGCTCATCCATTTTTCCTCACCATCTTGCTAGCCAAATATGTCGCATGGGGCAAGCGGGGGCACGCTCAATTCTGTCACGGGACAGATCACCGGCAAAGCCTTCCGGATCATGCCCTGCTTTGCGTGCAGTGCAGCATTCGCGGGATTGGCGGAGAATTGTGGCGGCGGGGCTCCACGGGCGGCGGCTCGCAAGCGTGCACGGCCCCCAATCAACGCCTGCGGAGGGTGACTCGCGCTGCCATGCCGATCATCATCGGAGAACCAGACCTGTCGCGAGCAACAACCGGAGTTTCAATGGACACCTTGAAGATTTCTGCCAGCGGGCTTGCCTACGAGACGACCGATCTCGTGGCACCCTGGTCCCAAGGGCAACCGCCCATCGTGTTTCACCACGGTATCGGAACCGACCATAACGTGTGGTCGGACTGGCTTCCCCATGTTGTCACCCGGCACCGCTGCCTGCGGTTCGATACACGCGGGTTCGGCCGCTCGGCAGTTCCGCCGGACGACCATGCCTTCACGCTCGAGAGCTGCCTTGAGGACATCCTGGAGATGATGGAGCTGGCGGGGCCGGGACCTGTCCATCTCGTCGGGGAATCGTTCGGCGGCACCATGGTTCTTCTGGCCGCGCTCCGGCACCCGGAAAAGGTCGCGACCGTCACCATTTCGAATACGGCCTACAAAGGCTCGGGCATCCAGTACGTGGCCGGTTGGCGGGAGGCGTTCACACGGCAGGGGGTGCCGGCGTGGAGCGCCGACATGATGACCAAGCGGTTCCACGACGACGCACTGGAGCATGGCAAGCGGGCATGGTTCCAATCGACCCAGGACGCCTCGCCCGCACACGTCACAGCGGGACTTGGCGAACTGCTGGCCAGGACGGACCTCACTGCCGAGCTTGGCAGGCTAAAGCCGCCGCTGCTCATTCTCATGCCGGACCGCAGCCCGTTCGTCACGGCCCGCATGGCAGTCGAGTTGTCGGAGCTGGTGCCGGCGGCAGACCTCGCGATGTTCCCTGGCGCACGCCACGGGCTGCCGTTTTCGCATGGCAGCGACTGCGGCACGCGGCTGCGGCAGCATCTGGACACATGGGCGATGGCGGGATGCGCGGGCGGCGTGCGCTCTACAGATCCTGCCAGTTGACCATCCGGGTATACGTCTCGCCGATGGCCCTGGCCTGCGCGTGCATGGCAACCTTGAATGCCCGGTTGGTGACGGCTTCGAAGCGCCTGCCGATCGGGTCTGCCGTCTTGTTCCTGTAGGTCTCGAGTTCGGCGACAGAGAGCGTCTTGTAGCGCTCGGCATAGTCAGCGAGCATGGCCGGTTTGAGAGATTTTGCCAGCGCGGCACGCATCGGCAGAAATTGCGCCATCCATTCCTTCTCGGTCGGTCGAGGGCGGTCTTTCGGCATGGCGGCGACAGCGCCTTCCACATTGCCTCGCCAGATTTCAAGATAGATGTCTGCGACCTGGCTGGCTCCTCCCGTGTACTTCAACATCTCCTGGATCGTGGCTTTGCGTGCGGGAGAGGCCTTCAGGCGATCATAGGCCGCCACCATCCGGCGGGCGGCGGCGGCCTGATCGACGGTCTTCTGCTCTGCCGGCGGCTCCAGGGCGTTCAATTTCCGGCCCAGTGGCGAGCGGCGAAAATCGATGACTTCCTGGAGTTCCTGGCTGTCGAATTCTGCGGCGATGGCCCGCGCCAAGGCCTTCTCGATGGCGGCGACATCGAATTTCGTATTGACGGCCCTCTGCCAGGCCTCGCGCATCCGCGCCTGGGTCGCCTCATCACCGGAACAGCCGCAATCCATCTGTTCGCCGCCCTTGAGCAGGACGCCCTTCCACGCCCCCAGGCTTTCCTTGATGCCGACAATCGCCAGCAGCTCGCGCGCAAGGGATGCGCGTTGCGCCAGGTCCGCCCTGCTGTGGGCCAAAGGTTCGGCTGCACCGGCTGCCGGATGGAAAAGGGCGCCGGCAACTGCCAGCGGGGCCACAAGCCGAGTGAGATGATGCACCACAATACTCCCAGCAAATATCCATGAGATGGCTCGACCCCATGATGGGGATATGATGCTTAAAGTCGCTTCACCTGGCGGAGAAATCTGCCGGACAACCTAGCAACTGTTTTTGGAATGACTGCTTCTGGGACCGAATTCGACCATTGGCGCGGCCGATCACGCATTGCTGGCCTGCGCGGAGGGGGTAAAGTCCCGGCGACTGCGTCCCACCAGACGCATCAATCCATACCGCACCCCCAGGCGCAGCCCAAACAAGGAGGGAATTCCCGTGGCGATCGAGTATCTGAAGAAGGCTGGCGTGGTTCAGGCCAAGCGGCGCGCAGAGGTGGAAGAGACCGTGCGGCGGATGATTGCCGACATTGCCGAGAACAAGGATGACGCCATCCGGCGCTATGCGCGCGATCTCGACAAATGGGACGGCGATTTCCGGGTCAGCGACGATGAGATCCGGACGAAATCGAACGCCCTCTCGAAGGTGTTCAAGGAAGACTTCGAGACGTGCCTCAAGAATGTGCAGGACTTCGCCAAGCGCCAGAAGGAGAGCATCCAGGCCTTCGAGGTGGAGCTTTATCCGGGCGCCGTATTGGGGCAGAAACTGATCCCGATCGAGACCGTCGGCTGCTATATCCCGGGCGGCAAGTATCCGTTGATCTCGGCCGCCATCATGAGTGTCGGGACGGCGCGCATCGCGGGCGTCTCGCATATCACGGGCTGCGCCCCGCCGAGAGGCAGCGACGGCATCTATCCGCAAACGCTCTACGCGCTGCACCACTCGGGAGCTAACGAGATCTACTGCCTCGGCGGCGCGCAGGCGCTGGCCGCCATGGCGATGGGACTGGTCGGCATGCGCAAGGCCGATCTCATCACCGGTCCGGGCAACCCCTACGTGGCCGAAGCCAAGCGGCAACTGTTCGGCACCGCCGGCATCGACCTGCTCGCCGGGCCCACCGAAATCCTGATCATCGCGGACAAGACTGCCGACCCCGGGATGGTGGCGATGGATCTGCTCGGGCAGGCCGAGCACGGACCGGACAGTCCGGCCTGGCTCGTCACCACGTCCCGCCAGCTTGGCGAGGCGGTGATTGCGGAAGTGGAGCGCCAGCTTGTCGATCTGCCGACGCGGGACAACGCGGGCAAAGCCTGGGCAGACCTTGGCGAGGTGATCGTGGTCGATAGCGACGACGAGGCAATCAAGGTCTCCGACAGCTATGCGCCGGAGCATCTCGAGATCCAGACCGGCCGCGACGACTACTACCTCGACAAGCTCTCGAGCTACGGCTCGCTGTTTGTCGGCGAACCCTCGACCGTTGCCTATGGCGACAAGGGCGTCGGCACCAACCACACCCTGCCGACGGGCCGCTCGGCGCGCTACACGGGCGGCCTTTCGGTACACAAGTTCACGAAGATCGTCACCTACGAACGGTTGACGCGGCGGGCCTCACGCGAGATCGCCCCCGTCATCGCGCGGGTGTGTCGCGAGGAAGGCATGATCGGACACGCCATCACCGGGGAAGTTCGCGAAAAGCGCTACGAAGGCGCGAACTGAGGCCGGCTGCCAAGGTTCGGAATGGCCAGGCCATGATCCGCCGCAGATCCATGCTGGCACCGGTTTCAACCGGGCCTGCGCGGATCTGCGGCCAGGGTCATCAACCGAGAAGCTGGCCGCCATCGACCGCAATGGTCTGGCCCGTCACCCAACTGGCGAGGTCACTGGCAAGGAAGGCGGCAACGCTGGCGATTTCCTCCGGGCCACCCATGCGACCCCACGGGATGGACTTCAGGGTATTGTTGTAGAGGTTGGGCTCGGATTTCTTGCGCTGGTCCCAGACGCCGCCGGGAAACTCGATGGAGCCAGGCGCGATGGCGTTCACGCGGATGCGTTTCGGTGCGAGGGTGAGAGCCTGGCTTTCGGTGTAGTTGTTGACGGCTGCCTTGACGGCCGCATAGGGCGCGCTGCGCACGGACGCCTTGAAGCCCGAAATGGACGAGATGTTGATGATGGCCCCGCCGCCTGCCTTTTCCATGAACGGCACCGCGGCATGGGACGCACGTACGGTCGCCATCAGGTCAATGTGCAGTCCGGCTGCCCATCCCGCCTCATCATCCTTGTGACCGAAGCCCGAGGCGTTGTTGACGAGAACGTCGATACCACCCAGCGCCTGGCCGGCACCGGCGACGTAGGTCTTGACGGCCTCGCCATCAGCGAGATCGCAGACGGTGGCGTGGACCTTCCCCCCGAAACCGGACAGCTCGGCCGCGGCCTTGTCGAGCCCGTCCTTGCCGCGCGCGCAGATGGCGATGGCCGCTCCGTCGCGTGCGATAAGCTCGGCGATCGACCTGCCTATGCCGCGGCTGCCGCCGCAGACCACGACCTTCCTGCCCTTGAAATCGAAGTTCATTGTTGTTCTCCCCTTGATAGAGCCTGCCAAACGAGACCCGCTCTCACCTGTGCTGTCAACTGAGGGGGCGCTCACGGGCCGTTTCGCCCTGGCGGCCGGGGCCCCTGCGGAGGCGCTGCTCGCTGCCTGAGCCGCAGTCGCGGCCTGTGCGTTTCAGACCGTCTCGCGGCTCATGCGAGCCTGACGAAATTGCGGGCACTGAAAGATCCATGAAGCGACGGGACTTCACGCCCTACTGGGCCGGCCACGTTTTCGACGACCAGCCATCGATCACCTGGGGGGCAATCGCGGGCTTGGACGGATTGCGCGTTCCCAACGTCAGCGGCACACTGGAGCGCACGCGCGCGCCCCTGGCCCGGCGGCGTGTCGCGGCCGGCTCATCCGCGGTCACTTCCGGATTGTTGGGCGCCATCTGGAATATTTCCCGCAGCAGGCCGGGAGCCGCCATTGACAGTGGGTTCACGATCACCTGCGGGTTCGACATCGTGCCGGAGACGCCGAATGTCAGGCCGAAGACACCATCCCCCCTGGGACCCGTGAAAATTTCCCGCACCAACGGGATGCCGGACAGCGCGCGATTGAGGCCCGAGAGCGGGAAATACGTTCCGCCAAGTGCCAGCTTGCGGGAACGGAAATCGGTCTTGCCGCTCAGCGACAACCCCACCAGCGGGCCGTAGGCCGTCAGGCTCTGGATGGCGATCTGGCCATTGCCGGTCGAGAAGCGGGCGCGCAGATCATTGAAGGCGATCTCCTCGCGGACCATGCGTCGACGCGCGCCGGGCGTGCTGTTGGCGATTGCCGGACGGGCCTCGTCGCTCTGCTGCAACATCTCATAGAAGACGGGATCGCCCACGACGACGAACTTGCGGACGGTGAGCACACCGGACCTCTCGGCGATGCCCGGGGCATCGAGATCCAGCGCTAGGTTGCCGTGCCCGCCCTTCATGGCGGTGTAGACGCCGACCATTTTCAGCGCCTGCCCCGCATTGCTCATTTCAATGTAGGCAATGCGCGTGCCATTGCGATTGCGCTTCAAGCTGTACTTGACGCCGCCCCCCGCGGCGAACTCTCCCGTCATTTCAGCGGTGGCGACCATATGGTCGCGCTCGCTCAGCCGCAGGACCACCTGTTTCAGCGACGTATCGTTGAGCCCGATCACGTTCTCGACCTGGAAGTCGAGGTTCATGTCGTCAGAGTCGCCGCGTTTGCGGGCCGGTTCGGCAGAGCGGTCGAAGTCATAGAATTCACGGATCATATTGGTGGCGTCGAAGGTGTTGCCGCGCGCCTTCACTTCCCAGACACCGGTTTTCCCCCGCCGCCCCTCGAGGGAAAGGTTGGTCACGGTATCCAGGGAGAACCCGGGGAAACTGAACTGGTCGGCATGATTCTTGGCGCCGATACCGATACTGCCATCGACGGTAATGCTATCGCCTGCAATCTTGAATGGCCTGAGCTCGACGCCCTTGCCCTGCTTGCGCTTCACGACGTCGAAGGTGAGCTTGGCGAGCTTGCCCGGCGGCTTTCGCCAGGCAATGCCTTCAAGTTGCAGCTCGGCGCCGGTCAGGTCGGCGGTGACCTGGACCTTCGGTTCCCGTTCCTTCGCAGGCGTGATCAGCACCTCGAGCGGCACTTCGCCCTGGACCATGTCGTCAAGCCCGAGCCCCAGGTGGCGACGGTCGGCGGTGTCCAGCGTGGCCGTGATGTGCAGCGGCGGCTGGCGGTCCAGGCGCTCGCCGACCAGCCACTGGCCGGACGCCTTCGCGAGGACGCCGGCCAGCAGCATCTCGCCCTTGGCCTCCACGGTGCGATTGGCGACCGCGATCGTGAAGGTGCCGCCCTTGATGTCATGCTTGCCAAAGGCATCAGGAATGCGCCCGTCGGTGACCTTCACCTTGGCGCTGATGTCTGCATCCTGGAACTTGACCACCTCGGCCACCGGCAGTTTCGCCTGCCACTGGGCATCCAGTTTGCCGTCGATGCCGGCAGGGAGCTGGTGCGGCGGGAACACCCCGACGTCCGGCTGGCTGGCGATCTGGATGACCGATGCCACCGAGCCCTGCGCCAGGCCCGACAACTCCAGCACCTTGCGTTCGCCATGCAGCCCCGAGACGCCAAGTTTCAACGCCTTGAACGCCAGGACCTTGCCGCCTCCGGTCTTGATCTGTCCCTCGGGCGCGACGACCTGCAGTTCGTCGCCATCGACCGTCAACAGCGCGTTGGGCAGGACGAGCGGATCCGCGCCACTGGTGACGGCGAACGAGAGGTTGGTGCTCTGGACCGCCAGCTTGAGCGTGTTCTGGCCGCCTTCGGCATCGGTCGGGCGCGCAACCGAGAACGTGCCGCCCTCGAACTGGCCGCCGACCAGCCGGCGAATGACGTTGTTGCGCAGGGCCGGTGCCAGACCGGCCGGCCAAACGGATTTGAGGCGCGTTGCGCTGATCGCACCGATGCGGCCTTCGAGCCGGGTTCCTTTTGCATTACCTCCGTGGCCAATGGCACCGCTTGCCGTAATCTCCACGCCGCCAGCCTTCAGTGCGAAACCGCGGACCTCGGTCGGGCTGCCGTCGCGCCAGAGCCGCGACTTCACCACGAACTGCTCGATCGCGAGCGGGGGAACACCGCGGCCATTGCCCAGCGCACCTTCAAGCGACCACATCTCGACATCGAAGCCCTGTCGCCCCGATTGCAGCTCGAAAGGCACCAGGCGGCCCGCGAGCTTCACGTAGCCACCCTCGATCTCGAGCACACTTGGCGCCAATTGCAGGCTATTGGTGGTCTGGTCCCAGCCAAGCGCGAACTTGCCGCTCTCGATATTCAACGGCATGTCGCCAAAGGTCGACAAGGTCAGCCGCCCCTGCTTGACTCCGATATCGAAGCGCCCGGACCGCACGTGACCGTCCCGGGCGATGTCAAGTTCGGAACTCAGGCCGACCGGCGCATCGACGGATTGCAGCGGACGCAGCGATGGCAGGTGGGAGGCGAGCTGCCTGGGCACGACGCCGCTCGCCGAAAACGTCATGCGCGCGCCGCGACGGCCCTGCTCCTCCTTCACCGCCAAGTCAAT
>JBKDZY010000410.1:0-11125 GCA_047971765.1 Hyphomicrobiaceae bacterium
GCGCTTCAATCACCGCCCCGTTGCCAATCTCACCAAGGTTCTGCAACAGTGGTGGTTCAAGTAACGGCAGACACGCTACCTATGTCAGCCCCTTGTTTTAATCCATTTGCCGCCAGCTTCAGCACCGCTATAACCACGCCCCGGATCGAGGTTTCGGCCGGAGGCGAGGACAATGACTGACAATTCAGGGACCATGGGCGGAAAACCCGGGACCGACCCGCAGATCAAGGCGCGTATTCTCGCCGAGGCTTTGCCGCATCTGGTGAAGTATGACAACGAGACCGTGGTCATCAAGTTTGGCGGCAACGCCATGGTGGATGATGCGCTTGCGCAGGCCTTTGCGAAGGATATTGCGTTCCTGAAGCTTTCCGGCGTCAATCCGGTGGTTGTGCATGGCGGCGGCCCGCAGATCGGCGCGATGCTCAAGCGGCTCGGGATCAACTCCGAGTTCGTTCATGGGCTCAGGGTGACCGACAAGCCGACGGTCGAGGTGGTCGAGATGATCCTGGCCGGCGCCATCAACAAGAGCATCGTTTCGGCCATCAATGCCCAGGGCGGCAAGGCGGTCGGCATCTCGGGCAAGGATGCCAACCTGATGATCGCCAAGCGGGTTACGGAGATGCCGGACCCGGTGACCAATGTCGTCTCGCCGGTGGATATCGGCTTCGTCGGTGATCCGGTGAAGGTCAATACTGAGATCGTGGATGTCATTTCCAGGTCCGACCTGGTGCCGGTGATTGCGCCTGTGGCTGTCTCCGAGGCGGGCGAGACGCTGAATGTAAACGCAGATACCTTCGCATCGGCCCTGGCAGCGGCCCTGAAGGCCAAGCGCCTGCTTCTGTTGACAGATGTTGCCGGCGTTCTCGACAAGGACACGCAACTCGTGCCGGATCTGACCGTGCCGGAGGCCCGCTCGTTGATCCGCAATGGCACGATCACTGGCGGCATGATCCCCAAGATCGAGGGCTGTATCGAGGTTGTGGAAGCCGGTGTCGATGCCGTTGTCATCATCGACGGGCGGGTGCCGCACTGCGTGCTGCTGGAGCTCTTCACCGAGCACGGGGTCGGGACCATGGTGCGCAGTGACTGAGAACGTGAGCGAGGCGGTTTGATCCTGCCCTGCATCGCGCGCCGGTAACCATGCCGAATAGGGCCTGGAAACTTGCGGCGGGATGGGTGATGATAGTGGCAGGATGGGCCGAGGCGTATGACCTTGTGCCAGGGCATGCATCTGCTGCATGCTGTTAATCGTCCGAATAGGATTTATTCGCAACCGTCCGAAGCCGGGCTTCGGTGCGCGACAGGGGATGGCCTAATGAACGACAGTGTTTCGAGCAACAAATGGATCGGCAAGCGCACAATCCGCCCGGACGGCGATGACAAGGTGACCGGCCGCGCCCAGTACGCGGCGGACTTCAAGATGCAGGGGCAGATCTACGGCAAGGTTCTGCGCAGCCCGCATCCGCATGCCATCATCAAGTCCATCAACACGTCCAAGGCCGAGGCGCTTCCGGGCGTCAAGGCCGTTGTCACGTCCAAGGATATCGTCGATTTCCCGCTCGACAAGGCGGCCATGCTCGGCATTCAGGACATGCGGTGGATGTGCCGCAATGTCATGGCGCGCGAGAGGGCGCTGTTCATCGGCCACCCGGTCGCGGCGGTGGCGGCGACCAGCCAGGCGATCGCCAAGCAGGCGTTGAAGCTCATCGAGGTGGACTATCAGGTCCTGCCATGGGCCATCGAGATCGATGACGCCATCAAGCCGGATGCGACACCGTTGTTCGATCACATCAAGTTCGAGGGCAAGCCGTCGAACATTTCGGGCGCGCTGGAACACAAGCTGGGTGACGTCGAGGAGGGCTTCAAGCAGGCCGACGTCATCATCGAGAAGAGCTTCACGACCAGCGCCGTGCACCAGGGCTATATCGAGCCGCACGCCTGTGTCGTCAGCATGACGCGGGACGGCAAGGCAACCGTGTGGTCGTCGAGCCAGGGACAGTTCATGGTGCGCGCCATGTGTTCCATGCTGATTGGCATCGAGCAGTCCGATATCCGTGCCATTCCGGCGGAAATCGGTGGTGGTTTCGGCGGCAAGACGATCATCTACCTGGAACCGGTTGCCCTGATGCTCTCGAAGAAGTCGGGTCGCCCGGTGAAGATGGCGATGTCGCGCGAGGAGGTGTTCCACGCGTCCGGTCCGACGTCGGCCTCGAAGAGCACAGTCAAGATCGGTGTCACCAAGGACGGCAAGATCGTGGCCGGCCAGGGCACGCACTACCTGCAGGCGGGCGCATTTCCAGGATCTCCGATCCGCGGCGCGGCGGGCTGCTCTTTCGCGCCCTATGACATTCCGAACGTGCTGTCGCGCGGCTTCGACGTGGTCTCCAACCGTTCCAAGGTTGCGGCCTATCGTGCGCCTGGCGGCCCGATCGGTGCTCACGCCATCGAGTGCGTGATTGATGAGCTTGCCAAGGCCATCAACATGGACCCGCTGGAACTGCGGCTGAAGAATGCAGCCAAGCAGGGCACCAAGGCCGCTCATGGTCCGGTCTATCCGGTGATCGGCTACGAGCAGACGATCCGCGCGGCGATGGAGCATCCGCACTACAGCGCGCCGCTCGGTCCGAACCAGGGCCGTGGCGTGGCGTCGGGCTTCTGGTTCAATGCGGGCGGCGAGTCGAGTGCGCAGGTCAACATCGCCGAGGATGGCTCGGTGACGGTGATCACGGGGCATCCGGATATCGGCGGCTCGCGGGCTTCGATGGCGAACATCACGGCGGAGCTGCTCGGCATCGACTACAGCCGGGTGCAGGTGCTGATTGGCGATACGTCGGTGATCGGCTTCTCCAATCTGACGGGCGGCAGCCGGGTTACCTATGCGTCGGCAATGGTCGTGACCGAGGCGACGCACGGGGTGATCAAGCAGCTTCGCGAGCGGGCTGCCAAGATCTGGAAGATCGATCCGGAAGCGGTGGTCTGGGAAGAGGGCGAGGCACGTCCGGCGGGTGACAACGCAGGCAAGTTCCCGTCGCTGCCACTGGCCCAGCTCGCGGCCCAGGCGAACGCCACCGGCGGTCCGATCGGGTCGGGCTCACAGCTCACCACGACCGGTGCCGAAGGCGGTTTTGCCACCCATATCTGTGACGTCGAGGTCGATCCGGAGACCGGGCATTGCCAGGTTGTGCGCTATACCTCGGTGCAGGATGTCGGGCGTGCCATCCATCCGGCCTATGTCGAAGGTCAGATGCAGGGTGGTGTCGCACAGGGCATCGGCTGGGCACTGAATGAAGAGTACATCTTCAACAAGGAAGGCAGGCTCGATAATCCGAGCTTCCTCGACTACCGGATGCCGGTGGCCTCGGATCTGCCGATGCTCGACAACGTGATCATCGAGATCCCCAATCCGAAGCATCCGCAGGGCGTGCGCGGCGTCGGCGAGGTGCCGCTGGTGGCCTCGGTTCCGGCTGTCGCGAATGCGGTGCGCAATGCCATCGGTATCCGTATCGGTGATCTGCCGCTGTCACCCCCGCGGGTGCTGAAGGCGATCAAGGAAAAGAAGAAGGCCTGAGGACGGCTGGATTTGTGTTGGCTGCCCAGGACATGGCGGCCGGCAGAAACCGCTTCTCGCAGGAAGCACTCGCAATGGGCGCGGCTTCGATGAAGCGGCGCCCATTTATTACGTCAGTGCGAGAATGCCCGGTCGGGCTTGTTTGCGCTCACGGACCGCACAGGCCTTCGGCCTGGTCCTGTGCGGGGCGTGGTGCATCAGCGCCGGGCCGCAGGTGCAGCCTGAGCGTTTCCACCTGAACCTGAAATGCTATAGGGCCGGCAGCTTCCTCGCGTCGGGGTCATGCAGGTTCGGCGTCGCGGGTGGCCATCATCTTCTTGAACGCCGGGCGGGCGTGGCAGGCGTCGAGCCAGGCCTTGACCTTCGGGGCGCCGGTAAAGAGTTCCGGGGCGGACTGCGCATAGCGGACGCATTCGGCCACATTGATGTCGGCGACAGTGAAGCGCCCGCCTACCAGATGGCCGCTGGCCAGGGCGTCGTTCAGGATTGCAAACGGCTTCTTCAACGCTTCGACGGCGGCGGTGGCCGCCTTGGTGTCACGTTCGACTTCGGGTAGTGCAACGCGGTTGCGCATGACCTGCAGGGCCAGCCCTTCGACCTCGGTGATCGCCCAGATGGTCCACATGGTCATCATGGCGTCTTCCTGAAGGTTGGCGGGCGCCAGGGGGCCGCCGTGCTTCTTGGCCAGATAGAGGTTGATGGCCAGGCTTTCGTGCATGACCAGTCCGTCGATGTCGGCGGAGGGGACATGGCCGTTGGGGTTGATCTTCAAAAAGTCGGGGCTTTGGGTGTTGAGAGGAGCGTCCTTGGCGAGAGGGTCCTTCAGGCGATAGCCCTGGGTTACGGGTACACTCTTGAACGGAATGCCGAGTTCTTCGGCCAGCCAGATGTTGCGGGTGGCACGGCTGCGGTAGACACCATAGATGGTGAGCATTTGCGGGTCCTCGTTGATGGAAGGGCGTGTGCTTGTCCGACACGCCGGCCAAGTGAGCGTAGACCAAATCCTTGGACGCTGGAAACGGCTTTGCGTGACTTCCGGCGCGCAGGGTTTGGCCTCACGGGAAGCGCCTATTGCAGTTCCGTGTGGGCCCGTCATGGCGGCGTGTGCAATCGACGGCTTGTGATTGTCGCCGGTTCATTGCATCTGTTGAGGCATGAGTGACGCGCAGACCGAAGTCCTTTTCTATCATCTGGAACGGCATCCGCTGGAGCGGGTGCTGCCGGAACTGCTGGAGAGGACGTTGGCGCGCGGGTGGAGAGCCGTTGTCCAGGTGGGCTCAGCGGAGCGGCTTGCGGCGCTGAATGCGCATCTTTGGACCTACCGGGACGACAGTTTCCTGCCACATGGCACGGACAAGGATGGTCCGGCCGAGCTGCAGCCCATTGTTCTCGCGCTTGACGAGGGCAATCCGAACGGGGCGGGTGTCCGCTTCCTCGTGGACGGGGCCGAGCTCGGCACGTTCCAGGGCTACACGCGAATTGTCGTGATCTTCGACGGGGCGGACGAGGCGGCACTCGAGACGGCGCGCCGCCAGTGGAAGGCTGCTCGCGGGGAGGGATGCCAGGCCACCTACTGGCAGCAGACCTCCGCCGGCCGCTGGGAAAAGAAGGCTTGAGCTTCTCATCGGGGTTTCCCGCGATCAAAGGGCACCGGTACAGTGCCCCCGCGATCCGGGGCAGACCTGCGGCCGGCGGCAGTCAGGCCCTGACAGCGGCGCCCAGTTCCCTCCTGTAGACGACATCCAGCGGGCCCTGATCCGTGGTGGTCAGGTAGCCGCTGCGCGCATCGCGGTAGATGTCTGCCTGTTCGACGCCGGGCGGAAGCGTTCCCTCCTTCGCCAGGGCGCGAACGGCCAACAGCAGTCGACGACGGGTCCGGGTGATCATCTGGTCGGCCGGCGAGAGATGCTCGAAGGCAAAATCCGTGACCGGTCCCATGCTTTCGGTGATGGCCTGGTCCTGCAGATGGATACCCTCGATGCCGGTGTAGATGCTGTTGGTGTGCTGCGCCTCGCGATCGATGCCCCAATCGTTGTCGGGGCCGTCTGCCATGCGCCAGCGGCCGAGCCAATCGGTGGTGTTCGGCAGCAGCACGTTGCCTCGGCCTGCCCCGCCGATGGGCTGCCCGTTTTTCAGCAACGGGGTTGGCATCGAATTGGCGGCCTTGGCGTGTTTCCACCACAGGAAGACGAACATGGTGTGGTGGTCGTCGAGCGGCACCCAGGCGCGGGCGTGCATGTGATTGTTGAATTCACCGTTCGGCGCCTGGGTCCAGAAGGGAAAGAGGAAATTGGCGAAGCGCCAGTAGGTCTCGCCCGAACCGCACGCGCGATAGCCGCCATAGGTTGTCCCCCACGGCGCGTCGGTCACGTCGTATTCGGGGGCGCGGTTGATGATGGTGTTCCTGAGCGGCTCGTCTTCGGGCACATCGTCGATGTTGACATGTCCGGCATGAAGGAAACCGAAGTGGGAGGTGTCGATCTCGCCTTCGAGCGCCTGCAGGTAGTTGCACGACCGCATGACGAACGCGACGAGGATCTCGTCTTCCGGCTTGTCCAGGATTTCGAAGCCCGGCAATTCGGGAAGTTGTGGCGCGGTGCCCATGTAGACCCACACGACGCCGGCCTTCTCGCGAACAGGATAGGCGCGGGCCTTCACCTTATGCTTGAAATCCTGGTGGGCGGCGACGCTCGGCATGTCCACGCACTGGCCGGTCACATCGAATTTCCAGCCATGATAGACGCAGCGGATACCGCCTTCCTCGTTGCGGCCCAGGAAAAGGGAGGCGCAACGGTGGGGGCACTTGTGGTCCATGACGCCGACCCGGCCGCTGGTGTCGCGGAAGGCGATCAGCTTCTCGCCGAGCAGCATCAGGCGGACCGGGTCGCCGTCAGCGGCCAATTCGGATGATTTCAGCGCCGGAATCCAGTAGTGGCGCATCAACCGGCCCATGGCCGTGCCAGGGCCACATTCCGTAAGCTCGCGTCCTTCTGCTGCGCTTGTCATGAATACCTCCCTGGTTGAAATATTCGGTTTGTTTTTTGAAAAGGTAGCACGCTCTCGCTTTTCATCCAGCGGCTTTCCGACCAAAATGCCGCGGACCGGGTGCGGGGGCTTCCGGGGATTGGCGGGGGCTCAACACCTAACGGTTGGGCGGAAACTCGATCGAGAGGTGAAATGCAGAGCGACTACCGAGATCCCGTTGTGAGCCTGCAGGGGCTGATGACCGCGGCCTACCTGATGCTGCTGCTGGTTCTAACAGGCTGGCTTCTCTATATCGGCAAAGGCATTCTCATTCCGATCTTTACGGCGATCATATCCGTCTACGTCTTGACGTCTGCGGCGGATGCGGTTGGCCGATTGCCTGGCGGACGTTTGCTGCCCTCGTGGTTGCGCCGTGTTGTGGTGCTGCTGATCTTCATCGGGGCCCTGGTTGCACTGGCGAGCGTGGTCGTGTTGACCGCCGAGCAGATGGTCGCCAAGGCGAGCCTCTACCAGAATAATCTGCAGAAACTCATTTCCAAATTCTCGAATGTGCTTGGTCTCGAAGCAGACCCGGATTGGCTTGCCATGCGGAGGACGGTGCTTGGCTGGGTAAATATCGAGAGCCTGGTGGGTACGGCACTTGGCTCTATCGGGGGCATGGCGGGGTCTGTGTTCATGATCGCCGTCTATGCGGCGTTCCTGATGGCAGAGCAGCATGGGTTTTCACGCAAACTCGCCACTGCACTGCGCGATCCGGAGCAGGCGGAGCGGGCGGGTAATACCATTCGGCGCATCAACGAGCGGATTGGCGACTATCTTGGCGTCAAAACACTGGTGAATATCATTCTTGCCCTGATGTCCTATTCTGTCCTGAAGTTCTGGAATGTCGATTTCGCGCTCTTCTGGGCCCTGGTCATCGGCATCCTGAATTACATTCCCTATGTCGGCTCGTTGCTGGGGGTGGCCTTTCCTGTTGTCGTCTGCCTGGTGCAGTTCGGGTCGATCTGGACCGCCGCCGTCGTCTGCGTGCTGCTCACGATCGCGCAATTCTTCGTCGGAAACGTGTTGGAGCCGCGCGTGATCGGGCAGAGGCTCAACCTGTCACCGTTCGTGGTGCTTGCCTCGCTGGCCATCTGGTCGGCATTGTGGGGGATCGCCGGGGCCATCCTCGCCATTCCGTTGACTTCGGTGCTAGCTGTATTGCTGGCGGTCTTCCCGTTGTCGCGCCCTATGGCGGTGCTTCTGGCCGATGATGTGGAAGCCTTCATCGTGGAGGAAAGAACGCATCAGGCTTGAAATGGTGCTTGCTGGCAGCGCCGGGGGTGCCCTGGCGCAAGACGCATCTCGTGTGTCGGCTAAGAAGCAACGTGCGTAATGGTTGGCCGGGAAAGTTGGCCGAAGGAGGTTTTCTGATGACTGACAAGGCAGTTGTTCGCTTCGATGTGGAAGATGGCGTGGGTGTGATCACCATCGACTATCCACCCGTCAATGCTCTCGGCCTCGGCGTGTCCGACGGGATTGTTGCCGCGGTCGAGAAGGGCGAGAAGGACCCGAACGTCAAGGCCATGGTGATGATCGGCGCCGGGCGCACCTTCATTGCGGGCGCCGACATCCGGCAGTTCGGCAAGGCCCGGCCGACGCCAGCCAAGCGCACCTATGATGTGCTCGATGCCGCCAAGAAGCCGGTTGTTGCCGCCATACATGGCTATGCGCTTGGCGGTGGGCTCGAGAACGCTTTGGCCTGCCACTACCGGGTTGCAGTGCCGAGTGCCAAGGTGGGGTTGCCCGAAGTCCAGATCGGCATACTGCCGGGCGGCGGCGGGACGCAGCGGATGCCACGGGTTGTTGGTCCGAAGAAGGCGCTCGATCTCATTGTTTCCGGGCGTCATGTGCCGGCGGACGAGGCCAAGGCGCTGGGCATCATTGACGAGATCGTACCGGGCAACGATCTTCGCAAGGAAGCGATTGCGTTTGCAAAACGCATCGCGGACAAGCGGCCTCTGCCACGGGTGCGGGATCGCGAGGAAAAACTCGCCGAGGCCAAGTCCGATCCGGGCATGTTCGATGCGGCCCGCAAGCAGTTCGCGCGGCGGATGCGCGGGCAACCTGCGCCCGAGAAGTGCATCCAGGCGATCGAGGCGGCATGTTCGCAGCCGTTCGACGAGGGCCTGTTGACCGAGCGCCGCCTGTTCAGCGAACTCGAGAACAGCGACGAGGCCAAGGCGTTGCGTTATGCCTTCTTTGCCGAGCGCGAAGTAGCCCGTATTCCCGGCCTCGGGAAGGATCTGGTGCTTCCGGAAGTCAAGACCATGGCTGTTGTGGGCGCAGGTACCATGGGCGGCGGCATCGCCATGAGCTTTGTCGATGCCGGCGTTCCGGTGAAGCTTGTCGATGCCAGTCCCGAGGTACTTGAGCGGGGAATGAAGCACATCAGCGACAACTACGCCACGAGCGTCAAGCGCGGCAGCCTCACCCAGGAGGAGATGGACAAGCGCCTTGCTCTCATCCAGCCGGTGGCGACGATGGAGGAGATCGGCGACGCGGATGCGGTGATCGAAGCCGTTTTCGAGCGGATGGATGTGAAGAAGGAGGTGTTCAAGCAGCTCGACAAGGTGATGAAGCCGGGGGCGCTGCTGCTCACCAACACGTCGGCGCTCAACATCGACGAGATTGCGGCGGTGACCAGTCGGCCGGAAATGGTGGCGGGTACGCACTACTTCGTTCCGGCCAACGTGATGCGGCTGTTCGAAGTCGTCAACGCCACCAAGACGGCGCCGGCAACGCTGGCGGGTGCGATGAAGCTTGGCCGCGACATCGGGAAGGTTTCCGCCTATGCGGGCAATTGCGATGGCTTTGCTGCCAACCGTAGCCGGATCCCTTTCACCATGGAACAGAACCTGATGGTGGAGGAAGGGGCGCTGCCTCACCAGATCGACAAGGTGATGGAGGCATTCGGGTATCCGGTCGGTCCGTTCAAGGTGAACGACATGTCGGGCCTCGACATTTCCTATGACACGCGCAAGCGGCGCAAGGCAGCCGATCCGAACTACCGGATGCTGCCGGTGCCGGACAGGCTGGTCGAGATGGGGCGTGTCGGTCTCAAGGCCGGTGCCGGCTGGTACCGCTACGAGAAGGGAGATCGCACGCCGCACGTCGATGCCGAGGTGCAGAAGATCATCGCCGATGTCGCCAAGGAAAACGGGATCGAGCAGAAGACCTTCTCGGATCAGGAAATCCTGCACCGGCTGTTGTTCGGTTCGATCAACGAGTTCTGCAAGATCCTCGAAGAGGGCAAGGCCGTTCGTGCCTCGGACCTCGACATCATGTGGCTCTATGGGTTCGGGTTTCCGCGTTACCGGGGCGGCCTCATGTTCTGGGGTGACACCATCGGTGCGCGCGAGATCTACAACCAGGTGGCCTCGTGGCACCAGATGTATGGTGACCGCTGGCGGCCGTCGGAATTGCTGCGGCGGACGGCGGAGGCTGGCGGCAATCTAAGGGAGCTCAAGGCTGAACGGCTCGTCTGAGCGTGAGGCAGCGACGGATGGGTCGGGCCGGGGCGCACGCTGCGTTCGCGGCCCGGCTCATTTCAGTTCATGGCCGGGGCACCGGGATTACAGGGGCCGATCACGCTTCGGCCGGTATTACAGACTGGTCGGGCCGATGCAGCAGGGCGGCCTCGAAGGCCTGGTAGCGCTTCTCGACATCTTCGAGATCGCTTTGCGCCATGCCGGATTGTTCGGCCGTGCCGGTCACCAGGCGCGCGTGCCGCTGGAGCTGGAGGAGGCGTTCCGGCTCGGTCTCGCAGTATGCGACCTTGGTGAAGACTTCCAGCATACGAATGAGGACAGACGGCTGGTCTGCGCCATTCTGGCGGATGCTGTGGAACATGGTGTCCACCAGCCCCTGGTAGTCGGTCAACGGGATAACGAGCACGGGCTCGGCATCGCGGATGTGGACGCCGGTGTCCAGATTGAGATTGACCATCCGGCACAAGGCCACGCCGAGCTGATCTATGGCGCCAATGGCCGTGTGCGGGTCGTTGATCCCAGGCGACAGCGCGCGCAAGGCAACCTCTACAAGCTGGCGGATGGCGAACTCGATATCGGCCGACGAACTGCGGTGGGCGCCGGTGGCAGTGGCGTGTTCGATGGCATTGCCGGCCCCATCCCGTGGCGGCTTGATCACCGCAATCGGCGTTCCGGGAAACACGAAATTGCCCGGACGCAGCAGCAGGCGGATGGACGTTTCATGCTCTGCGGCCCAATCGGCCAGCCAGCCTTCGTCTATGTAGAGCAGATAGCCCTGGGACTTGCTGGTCAGCGTGGTGGCGTCGGACCAGAAATCAGGATGCGGGGCGCGCGGCTGGCGATCTGCCGTGGTCAGGCGGTCGATCGTGCGGATGAGATCCTGGCTCACCAGATCCGTCACCGTCTCGACGTTGATGCGGCCTGCGATATGGCCCACGAACCAGATGAGGGCACCGACGCAGACTAGTGCGAGCACCAGTGAAATGGTGATGGCGAGGTGGGGGACGAATACGCCTTCGGTCTCGGAGCGCAAAGTCCGCAG
>JBKDZY010000411.1:0-6240 GCA_047971765.1 Hyphomicrobiaceae bacterium
GCTGGTGCGGATCGCGCTGGCGGTCGGCCGGCAGGATGAGGTGCTGCGTATCATCGAGGAAGCACGGCAGGTGAACCCGGACAGCGAGGCGCTGCGTCAGATCGAACGTTCCCTCAAGGGAGCCCGCAACTGAGGATCGGAGGTCGTAGCGCCCGGGCTGCCGCGGGGCACGATCCCATTCCGAGAAAACCACTTGGAGCTGAGACCCATGAGACTATTCCCGGTGATAGGCACCATTGCTTTGGCCCTTCTGGCTGTCCTTGTCGTGGCGCCGGCGGCTTGGGCACAGGATCCGTTGCCGTCCTGGCAGGGTGGCCCGAAGACCGCGATTGTTTCTTTTGTCGCGGCGGTCACGACGCAGGGTTCGCCGGATTTCGTGGCGCCAGCCGACAGGATTGCCGTGTTCGACAACGACGGGACGCTCTGGTCGGAGATGCCCTACTACAACCAGCTTGCGTTCGCGCTCGACAGGGTTAAGGCGCTCAGCGTGGAACATCCGGACTGGAAGACGAAGGAGCCGTTTGCGTCGATCCTTCGGGGCGACCTGAAGGCTGTATTGTCTGGTGGCGAGAAAGCCATCATGGGGCGGGTTCTGGATATTGTCCGGGTTACTCATGCGGGCATGACGGAGACGCAGTTCGACCAGACGGTCAAGGACTGGATCAAGACGGCACGGCATCCGAAGACCGGACGGCTCTACACGGGGCTGGTGTACCAACCCATGCTGGAGCTGCTGGCGTATCTGCGGGCCAATGGCTTCAAGACGTTCATCGTCTCGGGTGGTGGTGTCGATTTCATGCGGGCGTGGACGGAGACGGCCTATGGCATTCCGCCAGAGCAGGTGGTCGGCTCCAGGATCAAGCTCAAGTTCGAGATGCGGGATGGCAAACCCGTTATCGTTCGCCTGCCGGGCATCGACTTCATCGACGACAAGGCGGGCAAGCCGGTCGGTATCATGCAGCATATCGGGCGGCGTCCGATCGCGGCGTTCGGCAACTCCGACGGTGACCTGCAGATGCTGCAGTGGACCTGTCTCGGCCGTACCGTCCGGACGCTGTGCCTCTATGTCCATCACACCGATAGCGCGCGTGAATGGGCATATGACCGGCACGCGGCTGTCGGCAAGCTCGACCAGGGCCTGGAAGCCGCGAAGGCCAACCGCTGGGTGGTGGTCGACATGAAATCGCAGTGGAACCGGGTTTTCCCGGCGGAGTGAATGGGGAAGGTTCGGGATGCCCGGGCCGCCCAATGCCGGCTTAACCGGAAGTGCTCAGGCTTGCTTTCGCTCACGGACCGCACCGGCCCAAAGGCCTAGTTCTGAGGGTGTGCCGCACAAGTTCCGGGCCGCGATGGGCGGCCGTTCGGCACGAGGGTGTCACCCTTGTCTTGGGTACGTTCTGTTACCCATGTCTCCGGGCTGGACATGAGGTGAATGGTCGGAGCGAGAGGATTCGAACCTCCGACCCCCAGTCCCCCAGACTGGTGCGCTAACCAGGCTGCGCTACGCTCCGATCCATTGCCGACGGCCATTCTGGAATGGCGTCTGCGGTTGTTCTGGTTCCGGTCCCATCTGCTGGGGGCATTGGTGAAGGGCCCGGACGAACCATAGCGGTTTACGACCAAAGCCCGGTGGGCGTCAACACGCTTCGGCGATGTAATGCGGGGGGGCGGGGGCGCCCCTGGCATGAAAAGCGGGACGGCGAGGGCCTTTCCTTTCAGTCGAAGATGCGTTCGCCCTGCTGGTCGATCATCTGGCGGGCCTTCATGAGGGCGACATCGGCGGCATCCTCGAGGCTTGCGAAGCGGTCCGCGCGCACGAAGCGATGCTCCCTGGTGACGCCGTCAGCCTCCTTGGTGATACGACCTGCAACCTGATATTGCCCGGCCTCGGCGTAGGGCATGGCCGCGATGCGGAAGCCCTTGTGGTCGGCCTCGCGGACGACCTTGTCCTTGTTGGCGGTGTCGGTGTTGCCGCTGCCGAACAGCTTTTTCCAGAACGACATGGGGTGTCCTCGGAGTGTCCTTGAGAATCAGGCGGTGGTGGGCGTTCGTGCGGAAGCCGTGGCCGATGCGGCCGGCCAGGGTCAGGCCTTGCCTTTGGCCGGATCCTCGCCAAGCGTCGGGAGATGGTAGCGGTCTTCAGGGTCGCGCCAGCCCTTGAAGTTGGGCTTGCGCTTTTCGGCGAAGGCGGCACGGGATTCCATCAGGTCGGATTTATCGCCGTGGTCATGCAACTTTTCCGCAAGCGCCTTGTGGGCAGGTGACGGCTCAGGCCGCATGAGGCGCATCATGTGCACGGTGTTGACGCGGGCGGCGGGTGGCAAGGTCAACAGGTGCTCGGCCATCGCCATGGCCGTCGGGATCAACTGGTCCTGTGGCGCGATGCGATTGATGAAGCCGAGCTGATGGAAACGTTCGGCGGTGAAGCGGAAGCCAAGGGCCATCTCCATGGCGACCGGGTAGGGCAGGTTGGCGAGATGGCCGTGGTTATAACCGCCGAGCAGCCAGCGCTTGGCCTCCGAGACCTCGAAAATGGCCTCGGGCACGGCCACGCGCAGGTCGGTGCGCTCCACCAGCATGAAACCGCCGCCCATGGCAAACCCGTTGACGGCGGCGATCACCGGCTTTTCCAGCGAGCCGTCCATGAACGGATTGGCGATGTCGCGGCGGCCGCCGGGTTGCTTCGTCTCCAGCGTTTCCTTCATGTCCTCGCCGGCGCAGAAGCCGCGTCCGGTGCCGGTGAAGATGGCGACTTCCAGTTCCTTGTCGTGGCGGAACATGGTCCAGGTGTCGGCGAGGGACTGGCGCATTTCCGTGTTGAGCGCGTTGAGGCGCTCAGGCCGGTTCATGCGAACGATCAAGATCTGTCCGTGCCGCTCGGTTTCGACGACTGCCATGGATGCCCTTCCCTTGCCGGATCTGCTTCACTTCGAGGTGAGTTGATCAGCAGGCTAGACCAATTCCGGCAAAGCCGGAATCGGTTTGGCTTGTTTGCGTTCACGTGCCGGTTCAGCGCAGGACCTCGACGCGGAACGAGATGCGCGCCCGGCGGTTTTCGCCGCCTGCCCTGGTGATGGTGTGGCCGCAGCGAGGGGCGCCGGCGAAGTCCGGCAGGCGGCAGGGGCGGCGACGGGTGTTGACCGTGAAGTCCAGATCGCGCTTGTTGCCGACGCGGTTGATGTCGATCGCGTCGCTTTTCGAGAGGACGTCCTTGTCGAATATCTCGATTTTCACTTGTTGCAGGCCGCGGCGAACCCTCTTCGTGAAGACCCAATCCGTCGGTTTCAGGTCGCTGTCGCGGCGGACCGCCTTGGTGGTGAAGACGTCGCCACCAATGGTGACGCGGGCAAAGAAGTCGGCCTTGCCGCCGGCCGGGTCGATGTTGTCTAGAGCGGTGACGCGATCGATGACGACGCGGATGCGGTCTGCCTTGGCGGCGGTTGCGCCGGGGATGGCAGAGGCGATGGCTGCGCCCGCGATGAGGGCAGAGGTGGCGAGGGTGCGGACAAGGCGTTGCGGGTCGAGAAAAGTCATTGGTGAACTCCTGGCGGAAATAACTTGGAGCGGCGGCCGTCACGCGCCGCGGAGCAATGCGTGGCCTACCTGGGTGATGTTCGCGACGGAGCCTCCCGGTGGCCGTATTTTGACTTTCAGGAGACTGTCGAAACGAATTGCAGTCTATGTGAATATTGAGGTGATGAATGTGGCGCCGAGATAACGCACAGATGAACAGGCCGGGTGTCTGCCGGGCGCTGTCCTGCGAAGGGCGTTGCCTGGGCGTTTCAGCCTGAACCGGGTGGGCAATAAACCGGCAACGCGAGCATCGCCGGTCCCGTCGTTCAGCCGCGTTGCCTGATGGGCTGATGGATCATGTGTGAGGTCAGCGCAGGTCCGGAGGCACGGCTTCCGCCTTCAAGGTGGCGACGGCTTCGTCGAGGGGCATCACCTGGCTCTTGTCGGACCCGAGACGGCGGACGGAGACCTTCTTCTCCTCGGCTTCTCGCTTGCCGACCACCAGCATGACCGGGCTCTTCTTCAACGAGTGCTCGCGGACCTTGTAGTTGATCTTCTCGTTGCGCAGGTCGGTGGCAACGCGCAGACCCGCCTTGCGCAGCGTGGCCGCTACTTCCAGGGCGTAGTCGTCGGCGTCCGACACGATGGTGGCCACGACCGCCTGGACGGGAGACACCCAAAGCGGCAGGTGACCGGCGGTGTTCTCGAGGAAGATGCCGGTAAAGCGCTCGAGCGAGCCGAACATGGCGCGGTGGATCATGACGGGCGTCTTCTTCTCACCGTCGCTGGCTACATAGAAGGCGCCGAAACGGGCTGGCAGGTTGAAGTCCACCTGGGTGGTGCCGCACTGCCATGTGCGCCCGATGGCGTCGCGCAGATGGTACTCGAACTTGGGTCCGTAGAAGGCGCCGTCGCCCTCGGCAATCGAGGTCCTGGTCACGCGGTTGTCGGAGGCCATCTGGTCGAGGACGTGCTTCATGGCCGTTTCGGCCTTGTCCCACAGGTGGTCCTCGCCGACGCGCTTCTCGGGCCGGGTCGCGAGCTTGATGTGGATGTCGTGGAAGCCGAAGTCCTCGTAAATCGACAGCATGAAGCGGTTGATATCGAGACACTGCTCGGCAATCTGTTCCTCTGTGCAGAAGATGTGGGCGTCGTCCTGGGTGAAGGCGCGAACCCGCATCAGGCCATGGAGCGCGCCCGACGGCTCGTAACGGTGAACGCAGCCGAACTCGGCGATCTTCAGCGGCAAATCGCGGTAGCTCTTGAGGCCGTGCTTGTAGATCTGAACGTGGCCCGGGCAGTTCATCGGCTTCAGGGCGAATACGCGCTTGTCCTCGGTCTCGGTGACGAACATGTTGGCGTGGTAGGTCTCCCAGTGGCCGGAGGTCTCCCACAGCGTGCGTTCCATGAGCTGGGGCGAGTTGACCTCGACGTAGCCTTCCGCCACCTGGCGGCGGCGCATGTAGGCGATCAACTCCTGGAAAAGCTGCCAGCCTGCCGGATGCCAGAAGACGGTGCCTGGCGCGTCCTCCTGGAAATGGAACAGATCCATCTCGCGGCCGAGCTTGCGGTGGTCGCGCTTCTCGGCTTCCTCCAGCATGTGGAGGTAGTCCTTGAGCTCCTTCTCGCTCGCCCAGGCGGTGCCGTAGACGCGCTGGAGCTGGGGCCCCTTGGAATCGCCGCGCCAATAGGAACCCGCGAACCGGGTCAGCTTGAAGGCGTTGCCGATCTGGCCGGTCGAGGTCATGTGCGGGCCGCGGCACAGGTCCAGCCAGTCGCCCTGGCGATAGATCTTGACGTCCTCGCCGGGGGGAATGGCGTCGACCAGCTCGACCTTGAACTCTTCGCCCTGGGCGCGGAAATGCTGCTTGGCCTTTTCGCGGCTCCAGACCTCCTTGGTGAAGTGCGCATTCTTCGCGATGATCTCGCGCATGCGCTTCTCGATCTTCGGAATATCCTCGGGGTGAAACGGTTCATCCTTGTCGAAATCGTAGAAGAAGCCGTTCTCGATCACCGGGCCGATGGTGACCTGGGTACCGGGCCACAGGTTCTGTACGGCTTCTGCCAGCACATGGGCGCAGTCGTGGCGAATGAGTTCCAGCGCCTCGTCATCACCGCGCGAGACGAAGCGGATTTCGGCATCCTGCTCGATCGGGTCGGCGGCATCGGCGAGAACGCCGTCCAGCATCATGGCGACGGTACGTTTGGCCAACGACGGGGCGATGGATTTCGCGACGTCAATGCCGGTCGTGCCGCGGCTGACCTGCCGCCTGGCGCCATCCGGAAAGGTCAGGGTAATCTCAGTCATCTCGGTCTTCTCCACTCAATCTCTGCAAACCACGCAGGTAAGCTGTTGTGCATGGCCGCCGTAGTGCGGCGCAGGGGGGCGCATGTCAAGGGTGGCCGGCGTCCTGCCATGTTTGCTGTCAAAAGAGGATTGAACCTCCCGGTGCGGGACGGCTTGCTCTGCATGCAGAGCAAGCGGCTGAAAAAAATCGCTTTTCTGCCGCAAATTATCCTATAATCGCCCAGAAGTTGACGTTGGGCGGCGTGGAGGCTTCCGTGCCGCCTGATCGGTCGGGCAACGCGAGCGTCGGTGTCTGAAGGGCTGGGGAGGTTTTGCGTGTGGAGGTCGGCAGATAACGGGTTGTTAGTGGGTTGGCGTAGGTGGTGCGGGGTCCTGGTAAGGGACCGGGCGCTTAGGTGTGTGTTGGAGTACGGTGTTGT
>JBKDZY010000412.1:0-3042 GCA_047971765.1 Hyphomicrobiaceae bacterium
AGGCAATTGCACAGCATATCGAAAGGACGTATAGGCTCATCTGACATTGAACGCCGTCGGGGGGGCGGCTTTCCCAATTATCGGACGGGTCGATGAAAACAAAATCCGATTCCCAGAAAGCCAAGAAAGCCAAACAGGGAGGTTGGGGGGAGATCGGCACGATCTTCTTGCATGCGCTGATCATCGCGTTCCTGGTCCGGGTGTTTTTCTACCAGCCTTTCAACATCCCATCCGGCTCGATGAAATCGACGCTGTTGATCGGGGACTACCTGTTCGTTTCCAAGCTCTCCTACGGCTACAGCCGCTACAGCTTCCCGTTCGGTTTGAACCTGTTCTCGGGCAGGGTGTTCGCCAGCCAGCCCAAGCGCGGCGATGTCGTCGTCTTCAAGCTGCCGCGTGACAACTCGACCGACTACATCAAGCGCCTCATCGGCATGCCGGGCGATGAGATCTGGGTGCGTGGCGGTGTTCTCTACATCAATGGCAAGGAAGTGCCTCGCAAGCGCGTGTCGGACTTCATCCAGTTCGACGACTACGGAAATGAGCGGCGCACGCCTCGCTATCAGGAGACATTGCCCAACGGGGTGAAGTACGACGTACTCGATCAACGTCCGGACGGCGACTACGACAATGTGGGGCCCTACAAGGTCCCCCCCGGCCACTATTTCATGATGGGTGACAATCGCGACAACTCGACGGATAGCCGTGTGTCGCCCCAGCGCTATGGCGTCGGCTATGTACCGTTCGAGAACCTGATCGGCCGGGCCGAGATCCTCTTCTTCTCCGCAAAAGTCGATGAACCAGGCTCGTTCCCGCTGCTCAAGCCCTGGCGCTGGCCGTTCGACATCCGCTGGAACAGGATCGGGCACATCGTCCGGTAGAGCGCTCCCTTGAAGGTCCTGGTGTGTCGTCTTTCAGGGGTGTGCTTTCGCACACCTCAGGCCGCGACCGCGGCTTGGCGTGATGGGCCCCATATAGGCGCATGGCCGGCGGCGATCAGCGCTCGAGATGGCTTTCGATCACGGGCGCAGGGCCGGTGGGTTCAACAGAGGCAGCGTAGAGCTGGGCCGCGATGGCGGTCGTCAGGTTGACCCGGTAGAGCTTTGCGTCCTCGCGCACTTCCTCTTCGACATGGCGACGCATGTAGGGCGTCATGGCCGCGTCCACGACATCCCGCAACGCCATGTGATGACCCGGCCTGAGGGACCGAAGCGTCTTGATGTAGGTCCAGATGATCGCGTTGTTGAGAACCTGCCGGCCCGTGGATTTTGTGGCGATGATCGGAACGTATCCGAAAGTACCCAGAAGCTCCTTCACGGACGCATCCCCGCCGCACGTTCCCACGAAAACGACCGAGATCTTCTTCAAGCCGTCACCCAGTACCCGCTTGGTGTCGGTCTGGAAGGGCGTGATGATGCCTGTGTGGCCACGCCCAATGACCGTCTGCACCGGCTCGTTCGCCAATTCCTTCTTCAGGTCCTCCATGCCCTTGTGCACGCCGGCGCTGGTCGGGCGGTTGACGTAGATTTCGATAACCCGGTTACTTTGGCGGAAGCGGTAACGGACATAGGTCTCCCGGGGGCGCCGGTTGGCGCCAAGCCGCTTCATCAGCGCTTCGAAACCTCTGAACGTCGCGGCCCCGTCCGTGTCGTTCTCCATGCGCATGAACATGCGGTGGACGAATTGCCCCTTGGCATTGCGCGCAAAGAGGCGGTCGAACGGCAATTGAAGCAGGGCCTGATTGATCGGGAATTCACGGTCGATGGCTGGGTCGCGCCGGTCGCCGGTCACGGCTTGATAGGCCGCGATCATGCCACCGTAGACATTGCGGCGCTCTGGCACCTCTTCGCTGCCAAACCGGGCATAGAGGCGATCGAGCAGGGCATCCCGGAATTCGTCGGTAATCTGCCCCGTCGAGCGGCTCGTCAGGATGTCGACGACAATGGTGTTGCTCCCTTCGAACGCGAGGGGATCACCAAGCGCGTCGAGCGCGTTGTCGATGAACCGCTCGCCGTCGTCGATGGCTTCGAGCACCGATGGCAGGAGGCCGAAGGAGGATGCAATGCGCAGGAAGACCATGCCACGTCGGGTCCGCAGACTGGGCGTATCCTCGCCAAGCCAGCTCGGCGCCGCACGGTCGAGGAACGCCTCGAACGAGCCGCTCTCCGTGATCCCCTCCAGGATCACGCCGTGCAGATAGCTGCGATAACCCGATGTTCCCAGGCGATAGAGTTCCTGCTCTCCGCCCACCACGGCATTGAAGAGCTGCACGGGCCCGAGCCCTCCCAGCATCTGCTTGCGGAACCAGGGCGCCAGTGAGTGCAGGGCATTGAAGGCGGTGATGAACGATTCACCGGCGGAATCGAGAGCGGCCAGGGTCTTGGGCGCTTGCGGTGCTCCCGCGACCAGATGCCTCTTCTTCCAGGCCATCAAGCCGTCGAAGGCATCCACCTCCCAATCGACCTCCCGGCCGCGCTCCCTTTCGCGCTCGATCATCCGCGCCACGGCACCGGGATTGCGCTGCACCATGTCCGCAAGGCTGTCGTCGATATCGTCGCCGAACACCTTGGAGTTGACCATCAGGCGCGCCATTTCATCGCCCCCGCCCTCGTTCTCGCGAATCGGCGGAAGAAGGGGAAGGAGCGTCGAGCGGTTGCGCTCGAAAACGCCGAGCAGATGCGCAGATGCCGGGGATTTGTCCTCGCGCCTCTTGGCCTGTGCGCTGAGTTCGCTCCAGAGCGCCTCGCGCTCCTGTGCCGTGACGGAGACGGACGCCAGTGCCTTGATGATTGCCAGGTCAGCCAGGGATTTGTTGGAGTCGGATGCGAAAAAGCCCCAGAGCCAGACGATCTGGTCGGGGTCAGGCCGGCCTTCGCGGAGGGATCGGGCAACCGAAACGACCGTCAATTGGACCGCAGGAGCCTCGTTGCGCCACTTCTTGCCGATCGTCCGGCCATTGCCGTCCCGGAGCTCGAACGTCCGAGATTTGAGGGTCTCGACAAGTTGACCAGCATCCTCGGCCGCTGCCTCTGCTGGTGCCAG
>JBKDZY010000413.1:0-5907 GCA_047971765.1 Hyphomicrobiaceae bacterium
CCGGTGATGACCGCAAAGCCGAGCTGGATGCGGCCCTTGAGGCCGCGGGTGAGTTTTTCAGTGGCCATCAAGGCGAACTGCACCGCGATGGCCAGCATCGGCGCCGAGGACAGGCCCAGGAACGCGCCAAAACTCAGCATGGCGATGCGGGATGCCTGGATCAGCTTGTTGCGCTCCGAATAGACACAAATCGCCAACCCTGCGGCGCAGAACGTACCAAGGTGAATGGGATGGTCGAACGTGGCGAAGGCGCGGGTGAGGTGCATGCGTGTCTCGACGCCGGTGGGATGGATGTAACCCGTCACCTTTCCGAGAAACTCGTGAATGTAGAAGTGGCCCGTCAACGCCTCGGGCAAGGCCATCACGGCAATGATCGCGACCAGATAAAAGAGCAGCCGGGCGACGGAACGAAAATCCTCCGGGGTGCGGATGTAGACGCGCGCCACCAGAGAGCTGGCGAAGGCGTCAAGGGCCTGGGAGCCGCCGGGCTGGATACCGTCCGAAAGACCGTGATTGTAGACGTGGGCGAGGAATACCCAGACGGCAAACAGGAAGATGGTGATGTCGAACAGCTTGAGCCTGTTGTCGCCCGAATTGAGTGCGCGAAACAGCGCTATCGGCAGGAGAACAATCAGCAGCGCGCGGTGGGGGGGAAGCCTTATGCTTCCGGCGTAGACGGAGAACTCGGTTGGGCACAGGAAGCTCAGGACGAGGAGCACGACCGGCCACGCTGCGCCTCTTGCTGCCCTTTTCATCGTACCCTACTCGCCGTCCTCGTTGGTGCTGGGAAAGGGATCGGCCTGGATGACCGGCCAGGGGGCGGTTGCGGAATGGCTCCATTCCGCAACGCCCTTCAGTAGGCATTCTTGCCGGTCAATACACTGCCGATGGTCTGGAACATGATCTTGAGATCGAGCCACAGGGACCAGTTGTCCACGTACCGGAGGTCCATCGCCAGGCGCTGGTGGACGCTCTCCGGGTCCTCGGTTCCACCCCTGAATCCATTGATCTGGGCCAGGCCGGTGATGCCCGGCTTGACCTGCTGGCGGTTCTCGTAACGCGCGATCATGGCGCCGAATTCGTCGTCATGCTTGATGGCGTGGGGCCTGGGGCCGACAAGGCTCATCTCGCCGCGCCGGATGTTGAGAAGCTGCGGCAGCTCGTCGAGCGAATGCCTGCGCAGAAAGCGGCCGAAACGGGTCACGCGGGGATCGTCGCGCACAGCCTGTTGCAGGTCGTGTTCGGTCTCGAGGACCGTCATGGTCCGGAACTTGAACATGTCGAACGGGCGATGGTTCAGGCCGCGCCGCTTCTGCCGGTAGAAGACCGGCCCGGCGCTGTCCAACCGGATCGCCAGGGCGATGGCCAGCATGACGGGCAGCAGCGCGATCATCAGGATGACGCCCAGAACATAGTCCTCGGCCTGCTTGACGACCCGCTTCCAGTCGGCCAGCGGTTTCTCCTTGATGTCGATCAGGCCGACACTGCCGATGTTGGAGACCTGGTGCCTGGGCCTGGTGTCGACGAGATCCGACGCGATATGGGTCACGACATGCAGGCTCACCGGCAGCCGTTCGAGCTTGTTGGCGATGTGGATGATCCGCATGTCGGCTGCCTGCGGCAGCGCAATGATGATCCGGTCGATGGTGCCAGAGCGTGCCGCGTTAACGAGGTCGGCCAGCTTGCCGGCCAGTTGCGGGCCACTGGCATCGAGACGGGCGGCGTCGACGCGGTCGTCGAAGAGGCCGCCAAAGGTGATCCCCAGGGCGGGATTGCGGAGATGCTCTTCGACGCGCCGGGCGACCGCACCGTTGCCGAAAACCGCGACGCGGGCGTTGAACTGGCCGGCAGCGGTCATGCCGGCGAGAATCCGGTTGGCCAGGGTACGGATGGTGAGGAGCAGCATGAAGCTGGTCGAGGACCAGACCGCATACCATATCCAGAGGTGGGCGGCCTTGGGTGCAAAGGGAATGCCCATGCCGAGCATGGCTGCAAATGCAATCCCAAGCGACAGCGCGATGTGGCGGGGCTCGATCGGAAAATCGTGCATCCGCTGCTCGTCGTACATATTGAAGTGGCGCAGGCAGCCGTAGACGATGATGGCCGATACCAGACACATCTGGAGATGCTTGAGCCAGTCGATCGGCAGGTTGCCCCAGGTGTCGTAGATGTATGCGGGAAGAACGCCGCCGGCGATTATCGCGAGGACGTCGGCAAATCCGACAAGATCAACGGCAATTCGCCTCGATTTGGATTTGGCGTTAAGGCCTGGTTCATTATTCCGGGTACCGATACCAAGAAGATTGGTGGTTTCAACTTCACTCATTACTGACGTGGTCATTTCCGCACCTTCGGTTCTGGCGATCAGTTCCCGCATTCCGCGATTGGCATATTATATTGCGGATTATAACGACAATTCCCTAAGCTCCGGCAAATGCAGCTTAAATTTTATGTTTTCAAGCTGCCTTTCGGCCATGAAAACTGCTGGCGGATCGCCTTTTCGAGGCCGCATGCAGGATTTTCGACATGCGATCGGGATCGACCTGGTTGATGATGATGCCGAGCAGTTTCGCTGTGTTGGCGCCAAGGCGTGCCGCCGACTTGCGGAGGACCTCCTTTGATGTCCTGCGCCAGGCTGCGACGACGACAATGTGGTCCACGAAATTCGCCACGATCGCTGCGTCAGCGACCGGCAGCAGCGGGGGGGTGTCGATGATGATGATGTCGAAGTACTTCTTGAGCCTTGCCAGACGATGGCCGAAGCCGGGCGCCTCCAGGGCCTCCAGCGCTGTCAGTCCGACCAGGTTACAGCCGCCGGCTGGCAGGACGACCAGGCCGGAGGCCGTGTCACGGCGCAGCATGTTCTCGAACGGTTGGCCCTCGACGATCGCATCGAGCAGACCCGGCATCTCGGAAAGGCCAAGCTGTTGGGTGAGCGGCGAGCGCCGCAGGTCGGTGTCAACCAGCAGAGTGCGCTTGCCGGCCATGGACATTGCCAGGGCGAGATTGGCGGCGACGGTCGTCTTGCCTTCGTTGGGCAATGCCGATGCCATCAGCAGAATCTGCGGGTCGGTACCGATGCCCCAATGCCGCATCTCGTCGGCAAGGTGCTCGACGGCAACCGAGAAGGGATCATCGGGCCTCGATCGAACGAGGTTGGTGGTCTGGGAGGCGGGGGCCAAATGGTCCGTTGCCGGATTCCCGAGGGCTGGCAGCGACGCTAGGTGCGGAATGCCCAGAGCGGTGTTTGCATCGACAGGGCGCGCCAGGCCGGAATTGAAGAGCTCCAGCAGGACTGCGAGGCCGATGCCGACGCCGATGCCGCAGAAGATGCCGATCAGCACGATCTGCTTGCGTTTGGGGCCTGTGGGGGCTGGCGGGATTCCGGCCTTTTCGACAATGCGGGCGTCCGGCAGGTGCAGGTTCTCGGTCTGCGAAGTTTCCCGGTAACGGTTGACGAACGAAGTCAGCACCTGGCGGGAGGCTTCGGCGTCCTGCTGGAGGTTGCGTAGCTCGACCGAGCTGTTCTGCAGGCTTGCCTGCCTTGCCTTGAGATCCGACAGGCTCTTGTCCAGGGTCGCCTGGCGCTTGGCTGCGATCTCGTACTCGTTCTTGACGTTGCCCAGGATCTTGAGCATCTCCTTGCGGATCTGCACCTGGATGTCGGAGAGTTCAGCCCTGACCCGGATGATCTCCGGGTGGCGGGGGCCGTACTTGGTCATGAGTTCGGCCTCGGTCCGCGTCGCGCGGGTGAGTTGTTCCTTGAGCAGCCTGATGGTCTGGCTCTGCAGGACCTCGGCCACGTTGCCTCCATCCCCGTACTTGAGTTCGCGCTTCACCTGTTCCAGGCGGGCCTGGGCCTCGGCCGTGCTGGCACGGGCGCGCAATGTCTGCTCCATCAACTGGGTGAGCTCGCGCTCCGTCAACGGTTCGCGGCCGGCGTCGAGCATGCCGTGCCTGGCCTTGTAGTTGGTGACCCTCAGTTCGGCTTGCGTGACCTGATCGCGAAGTCCCTTGATGCGCTTCTGGAGGAGTTCGGAGGCCAGCGTCGTGGCGCGGATTTTCGCCTCGATCTGGTCGCGGATGTAGACCTCGGCAACCGTGTTGGCGATGCGGGCGGCCAGGACAGGATTGTTGGCGGCGAAACGGATCTCGACGATCAGGGTGTTCCGGACGCGAACGGCGCGCAGCCTGTCAGCGAACTCGGCAGCGATCGCATCATATTCGGGATTGTCGGTCCCGATCTCCTCGGCAGTGGGTCCGGTGACCTTCTGTGCGTACTGCAGCTTCTCGAGGCTGTCGGTCTTGACCTGCGCGGGGATCGGGGGGGCTTCCGGCTTGCCGAGGAACGGCAGGTACCTGCGCAGGCGCATCAGGTAGGGCGACTGGTAGAATTCCGGATCGGAGCGAAGGTTGAGAGCTTCGATGACACGCAGCGCAATGGCCTTCGACTGGATGATCTCGACCTGGCTTTCGATTGTGGGCGTGTCGCCGACGATATCGGGCAGGACGGCATCAACGGCCAGGATGGTCTTCTTTCTCGGGTCGATCTGGACGGTTGCAACCGCGTCGTAGCGATTGGGCAGGGAGATCGCGAACAGGGCCGCCAGCAGCGCCCCCAGTGCGGCGAGGGAAGCAATTGCCAGCCAGCGGTTGCGCAGGGCCGCCAGGATGTCACGGAGGCTGAAGCCGACCGCGCTCTCGCTTTCTGTGGATGTGATGTTGGGATTATACACGGCTTAAAACCTGTAGTTTGCGCCGATGCGGAAGCGATCGAGGCGCTGATCCTGCCCGGGTTGATTGGATGTGAGTTCCTGGTGTTCGTAGCCAGCGGTGAACTCCCAGTGTCTGGAATACAGATACTTGGCGCCGAGACCGGCGGTGACGACGCGGTCCTTGCGGGCGATGCCGATGAAGTCATGATCGCGGAACGAGGTGTTGGCGCTCAGGACGAGGTTGCGCCACATCTCGTATTCGGCCGACACCGAATAACCGGTCACGAGTTGGCCGGAGGCGCTGCCGTACCTGGTGGCCCTGACATCGCGCCAGGTGGCGAACGACAACGTCACCAATGGCGTCACGAGCCAGTCGAGCCGGCATTCCCAGATGGGGGCGCTGATGTCCTGCAGGTTTGCCTGGCGGTAGTTCTGGTCGATGTAGCCGCCCTTCAACATCACGCGGATGACAGGTGAGGCCTCGAACCGCACGCCGATGGCGCCCTGGACCGCGTTGGCGTCGCGATCAATGAAGCTGTCGCCGGTGTTCTCGATCCTGGAAGTGGAGACTTCCCCGAAGATCTCGAAGCCCGGCGTGAAGCGCCATGATCCCTTGATGTAGGGCTGCAGGGCGCTGTTGTTCTGCCAGCTGTTGCTGATCACGGACCCGTCCCGGGCAGCGACGTCGGCGAAATCCATATGCTGATAGCGTATGCCGATTGCCGCATCGATACGGCCGGCGGTGTAGCGCACGCCAATGTCGGCACCGGTTGTCGTGAGCTTTCCGGGTTCGCTGGCTGCTTTCGGGTTCTCGTCGTCGATGTTGTCGAGGGGGCGGACATTTATGCCGGCGGACCCGAAAATGCTTGTCGTGTGCGTCACGTCGATCCGCCAGTTGGCAGCCAGATTGCCGGCGAAGTACCGCAGATTATTGCGGTCCTCGTACTGCAAGGCCTGTCCATCGACGAGAATATTGAGCAGATGACGTGCGGTCCGGGATTGAAGTTCTAGTCGCGTACCAATTTCGTGCCTGATTTCGGTGGTGCGTGGTGCGTAGTCGTTGAAATCCCTCTTGGTCACTGACAGGCCGTTGCCGATGTCCGCAAAGAGAACGAAATTGCCGAGCCGGATACCCGGAGACTGGAAGGGTGTCCGGTCGTATTCGGCGATGGTCTCGAGGCGATAACCCTGG
>JBKDZY010000414.1:0-2352 GCA_047971765.1 Hyphomicrobiaceae bacterium
CGCGCTGTGGATCATGGCGGGACTGATCGGCGTCATCTTCGCTTGCGGTCTGCTCTGGCTGCCGCGCCAGCTTGGCAAGGCCAAGGCCTCGAAGGGCGTGAGGGAACTGTTCGCGAAATCGCGCGGCGTCAATCTGCTCGCGTTCGCGCGGGTGTTCCTGTTCGGCGCGCGTGACGTCTGGTTCGTGGTCGGGGTCCCCGTCTTCCTCTACGCCAATGGCTGGGGCTTCACCGAAGTCGGCACGTTCCTGGCGGCCTGGACGATCGGCTATGGCGTGGTGCAGGCGTTGGCGCCCGCGCTCGTCCGGCGCAGCGCCGACGGGCTCAGCCGCGAAGTGCCAGCGGCGCGCGCCTGGATCGGCGCCCTGACTGTCATCCCCATCATCCTGGCGCTGCTGCTGGGCCAAGAGCATGCATGGCGCCCGGACCTCGTGCTCGTTGGCGGGCTGGCTGTCTTCGGGCTGGTGTTCGCTGTCGTGTCCTCGGTGCATTCGTATCTGATCCTCGCCTATGCCGGCTCGGAGAAGGCTGCGGAGGATGTGGGTTTCTACTATGCCGCCAACGCAACGGGACGGCTTGCGGGCACGCTGCTCTCGGGCCTGCTCTACCAGAGCGGCGGCATCGTCGGCTGCCTTGCCGGTTCCGCCCTGATGCTGGCCGTGTGCTGGGTTCTTTCACTGGCCCTGCCGCCGTCAGTTGATGGTGCTGACAGCAAGATCCAAACTGCCTGACACGGCACACGACCGACGGCTCGTGCTCCGGCCGCCACGATCGCCTTCAAAGCACGTCGGAATGATCTAGCGACCTTCAGAACCACCGCACGAGTTGCGGACTTCACTGTTCGATGCGCAAACTGATCCGCAAATCAAGCAGGAGAGGACGGACGCCCGATGGTTGCGCATTCGAAAAACCAGGCATGGCTGGAGCAGGTGAAGGAAAAGGCCCTGGAGCCGGACATTCCGATTTGCGATCCGCATCACCATCTCTGGGATGGGCGCAAGGGCGGCTACGTGCAGGGGCGCTACCTTCTCGGGGAGATGGTCGATGACGTCTCCGGCGGACACAATATCGTCTCGACCGTCTTCATCGAGTGCGGCGCGATGTTCAGGGCGGATGGCCCGGAAGCCTTCCGGTGCGTGGGCGAGACGGAGTTCGTGAACGGCATCGCGGCGATGAGCGCATCGGGCGGATACGGCCCCACGCGCATTGCAGCGGCCATTGTCGGCACCGTGGACCCGCGGATCGGAGACCTGACGGCGGACGTTCTGGATGCACAGATCGCAGCAGGCAATGGCCGCTTCAAGGGCATCCGGCGGGGCGCCTTCTGGCACAAGGACCCGGCCATCGCCAACCATCGCACCGAGCCACCGGAGGGGCTGCTGCTGAGAGACGATTTCCGCTCAGGGTTCAAGCATCTGGGGCCGCGCAAGTTGACCTTCGAGGCCTGGGTGGCGCACACGCAGATCCCGGATGTCACAAGCCTGGCGCGGGCCTTCCCGGATACCATCATCATCCTAGATCATTTCGGTGGGCCGATCGGCATCGGCCCCTATGCCGGCAAGCAGGACGAGGTATTCGCGGACTGGAAGGGCAAGATCGACGAACTGGCGACGTGCGAGAACGTCACCTGCAAGCTCGGCGGCCTCAACATGGAGGTCAACGGATACGGCTGGGAGCATAGACCCAAGCCGCCAACGAGCGCGGAACTGGCCGAGGCGACGCGCCGGTATTTCGACTACGCCATCGAGAAATTCGGCCCCAATCGCTGCATGTTCGAATCGAACTTCCCGGTCGACAAGCTGAGCTGCAGCTACACGGTGCTGTGGAACTCGTTCAAGATCCTGTCCAAGGGCTTTTCGGCCGACGAGCGGGCGGCGATGTTCCGGGGTACCGCCGAGCGCGTCTACCGTATGGCATAGGTGTTTGCTCACGAGCCGGTTCGGCCACCTTGCGCGCCCCTGCCGCGCCACTCAGGCATCAGGAGGTGCGTGAGAGGCTGGCAATCCGGTCGATCAGCCGGGGCTTCCTGCTCCCTGGGGCGGGAGCTTCTTCGGCGGCCTTGTCCTGGTGGGCGAGGGTTGCCGCATCCGTGGCCTTTTCGGATGGCGCGGCGCTGTTGGCGGACGCGCCATCCTTGTCCGCCTTGTCCTCATGCAGCCCGGCCGGCGGGCGCGAATCCGCATCACCTTCGCTGCGCGCCAGCTCGGCGACATGATCCGGTCGTTCCCGGCTCGATGCCGTTTCATGTGGCGCGGGCGCCTCTTCTGCAGCCGGTTTCGCACGTCCCTCGTGGGCCGCCGCACTGGCACCACCGAGCCTGCGCAATTCACCTGTATAGTGATCGGCTTGCCGT
>JBKDZY010000415.1:0-14533 GCA_047971765.1 Hyphomicrobiaceae bacterium
GCGATGTTCATGTTGCTGTTCCTCGCGACCGGCGTCGGCAATGCCTCGACGTTCCAGATGATCCCCGTCATCATGCGCTCCGAAGTCGATCGACTGATGCCGGAGAAGCCCGCGCAGGCCCGAGTGCGCCAGGCCGAGATGGAAAGCGCCGCGATCATTGCCTTCACCTCGGCGATCGCAGCCTACGGTGCCTTCTTCATCCCGAAATCCTACGGCTCGTCGATCGCGATCACGGGCGGACCGGAACTGGCGCTCTGGGGTTTCATGATCTTCTACGTCACGTGCATTCTCGCGACGTGGTGGTTCTACACGAGGCCCGGCGGCCTGCTGCACGACATCGAACGTGGCGGATCGGCCAACCCACCCTCTCTTCGCCCTGCTGAATAGACCCCTAACCGCCGGAGCCCTCCCTCGAGGAGCTCCGGCTCAAGTGAGGCAACGACCATGAGTCACTTGATCGACCGACTGACGTATTTCCGCAAAGCCAAGGAGCCGTTCGCGGACGGCCACGGCATGACCACCACCGAGGACCGGCGTTGGGAGGACGGCTATCGCCAGCGCTGGCAGCACGACAAGATCGTGCGCTCGACGCACGGTGCGAACTGCACGGGCTCCTGCTCGTGGAAGATCTACGTGAAGGGCGGCATCGTCACCTGGGAAACGCAACAGACCGACTACCCGCGCACGCGCCCGGACCTGCCGAACCACGAGCCGCGCGGCTGCTCGCGCGGTGCGAGCTACAGCTGGTATCTCGAGTCCGGCAACCGCGTGAAATATCCGCTCATCCGCTCACGCCTGCTGCGCCAGTGGCGTGATGCGCGCAAGCACCTCGCTCCCGTCGCCGCCTGGAAGTCGATCGTCGAGGATCCGGCGAAGCGCAACGACTACATCCAGGTGCGCGGCCACGGCGGGTTCGTGCGTGCGAAATGGGACGAGGTGACGGAGCTGATCGGCGCGGCCAACGCCTACACGGCGAAGACCTACGGGCCCGATCGCGTCATCGGCTTTTCGCCGATCCCGGCCATGTCGATGGTGTCGTATGCGGCCGGCTCGCGCTACCTGTCGCTGCTCGGCGGCGTGTGCATGTCGTTCTACGACTGGTATTGCGATCTGCCGCCCGCAAGCCCGCAGACGTGGGGCGAGCAGACGGACGTGCCGGAATCGGCCGACTGGTACAATGCCGGGTTCATCATTCTTTGGGGCTCGAACGTGCCGCAGACGCGCACGCCCGACGCGCACTTCTATACGGAGGCGCGCTACCGCGGGATGAAGTCCGCGGTGATCTGTCCCGACTACTCGGAGGCTGCGAAGTTCTCCGACATCTGGCTCTCGGTGAAGCAGGGCACGGACGCCGCGCTCGCCATGGCCATGGGGCACGTGATCCTCAACGAGTATCACGTCAAGCGCGAGGTTCCCTATTTCCGCGACTACGTCCGGCAGTACTCGGACATGCCGATGCTGGTCAAGCTCGTGCAACAGGATGGCAAGCTGGTGCCCGACCGCTTCCTCAGGGCATCCGATTTCGACGCCGCACTGGGCGAGAAGAACAACCCGGACTGGAAGACGGTCGGCATCGACGAAGCCTCCGGCAAGGTCGTCGTCCCCAACGGCTCGATCGGCTTCCGCTGGGGAGAACAAGGCAAGTGGAACATCGAAGAGAAGGAGGCAGGCGGCACCGCAACCAGGCTGCGGCTGTCACTGGCCGATGTGAAGGACGAGTTCGCTGACGTCGCCTTCCCGTACTTCGGCAACATCGCCCACGAGCACTTCACCCACACCGATCACGCCAGCGTCCTGGAACGCCGCGTGCCCGTGAAGCGCTTGAAGCTTGCCGATGGGGAAGCCGTCGTCGCAACGGTGCATGACCTGTTCATCGCCAACTACGGCGTCGATCGCGGCTTTGGCGGCGGCAATGTCGCTGCGTCCTACGACGACGATACGCCCTACACGCCCGCCTGGGCCGAAAAGATCACCGGAGTCGCGCGCGACAAGATCATCCAGGTTGCCCGCGAGTTCGCGACCAACGCCGAGAAGACCAACGGCCGCTCGATGGTGATCATCGGCGCGGCGATGAACCACTGGTATCACGCCGACATGAATTATCGTGGCGTGATCAACATGCTGGTCATGTGCGGATGTGTCGGCCAGTCGGGCGGTGGCTGGTCGCACTACGTGGGACAGGAAAAACTGCGTCCCCAGGCTGGATGGGCACCCCTGGCATTCGCCCTGGATTGGGGACGTCCACCGCGCCAGCAGAACGGCACGTCATTCTTCTATACGCACTCCAACCAGTGGCGATACGAAACCATCGACACCAAGGAACTGCTGTCGCCAACGGCTCCTCCCGGACCATGGGACGGCTCCATTATCGACTACAACATCCGCTCGCTCCGAATGGGCTGGCTCCCCGCCTACCCGACCCTGGTGCAGAACCCGTTGTCGATCGCGAAGGACGCTGCCGCTGCCGGCATGGAAGCGGGGCCGTACGTCGCCAGCGCATTGAAGGAGGGCAAGCTCAAGTTCGCCTGGGAGGATCCCGACAGTCCCGAGAACTTCCCGCGCAACATGTTCGTGTGGCGCTCGAACCTGCTGGGATCGTCCGGCAAGGGTCACGAGTATTTCCTGAAGCACCTGCTTGGAACGTCCCACGGTGTCATGGGCAAGGATCTGGGCGAGGAAGGACGGGCCAAGCCGACAGAGGTCCAGTGGCATGACGAAGCCCCACGCGGCAAGCTCGACCTTCTGGTGACGCTTGATTTCCGCATGTCCACGACCTGTGTCTATTCCGACATCGTTCTCCCCACCGCCACCTGGTACGAGAAGAACGACCTCAACACGTCCGACATGCACCCCTTCATTCATCCGTTGACCAATGCCGTCGATCCGGTATGGGAGGCCAAGTCCGACTGGGAAATCTACAAGGCCATCGCCAAGGCATTCTCGGAGGTTGCACCCGAGGTTCTCGGCGTCGAGAAGGACACCGTCCTGGTGCCCATCATGCACGACGCACCGGCCGAGATCGCGCAGCCCTTCGAGCCGAAGGACTGGAAGAAGGGAGAGTGCGAACCGATACCCGGCAAGACGATGCCTGGCGTTGTCGTGGTCGAGCGCGACTATCCGAACCTCTACAAGCGCTTCACCGCACTTGGGCCGCTCATGGAGAAGGTCGGCAACGGCATCAAGGGCATCGCCTGGAAGACGGAGCATGAAGTCGACGCCCTGAAGGCACTCAACGGCGAAGTCACCGAGGAAGGACCGACCAAGGGACTGGCACGCATCGATACCGACATTGATGCCGCCGAGGTGCTGCTCATGCTGGCCCCCGAGACCAACGGCGAGGTTGCGGTCAAGTCGTGGGAAGCTCTCTCGAAAACGACGGGGCGCGATCACGTCCATCTCGCCGCCGTCAAGGAGGACGAGAAGATCCGCTTCCGCGACGTGGTGGCCCAGCCGAGGAAGATCATCTCGGCCCCGACCTGGTCCGGCCTCGAAAGCGAGAAGGTCTGCTACAACGCCGGCTATACGAACGTCCACGAACTCATCCCGTGGCGCACGCTCACCGGCCGCCAGCAGCTCTACCAGGATCACCTCTGGATGCGCGCGTTCGGCGAAGGGTTCTGTGTCTATCGCCCGCCCCTCGATCTGAAGGCGATCAAGGCGGTGAAGGGCATCAAGCCCAACGGCGAGACGGAAATCGTCCTGAATTTCATCACGCCGCACCAGAAGTGGGGCATCCACTCGACCTATACGGACAACCTGTTGATGCTGACGCTGTCGCGCGGCGGACCGATCGTCTGGCTCTCCGAGACCGACGCCCGGAAGGCCGGCATCGCCGACAACGATTGGGTCGAGGCCTTCAATGCCAACGGTGCATTGGTGGCGCGAGCGGTCGTCTCGCAGCGCATGAAGGAGGGCACGCTCTTCATGTACCATGCGCAGGAGAAGATCGTGAATGTGCCTGGCTCAGAGATGACGGGTCAGCGCGGAGGCATTCACAATTCGGTCACCCGTGTCGTCATCAAGCCGACCCACATGATCGGCGGCTATGTGCAGCTCGCCTACGGTTTCAACTACTACGGCACAATTGGCACCAACCGTGACGAGTTCGTGGTGCTCCGCAAGCTTCGCAAGGTCGACTGGCTCGAAGGTGCCTATGCGCCCTCGCACACATCTTCCGCATCGCCAGGAAAAGCCGACGCAGCCGAATGATCAGGAGAGAATGAAATGAAGGTTCGCGCACAAATCGCGATGGTATTGAACCTCGACAAATGTATTGGCTGCCACACCTGCTCCGTGACGTGCAAGAACGTCTGGACCAATCGCGAGGGCATGGAATACGCGTGGTTCAACAATGTCGAGACCAAGCCCGGCATCGGCTATCCGAAGGACTGGGAGAACCAGGACCGCTGGAAGGGCGGATGGCGCCGCAAGGCGAATGGCCGGATCGAGCCGCGGATCGGCGGCAAGTGGCGCATTCTCGCCAACATCTTTGCCAATCCCAACCTGCCGGAAATCGACGACTACTACGAGCCCTTCACCTACGACTACGAGCACCTGCAGAAGGCACCCGAGGTGCAGGCCTTCCCGACCGCCCGCCCCCGCTCGCTCATCACCGGCGAGCGGATCGAGAAGATCGAATGGGGCCCGAACTGGGAGGAGATCCTGGGGGGCGAGTTCTCGAAGCGATCCGCCGATCAGAACTTCGAGGGCGTCCAGAAGGAGATCTATGGCCAGTTCGAAAACACCTTCATGATGTACCTGCCGCGGCTGTGCGAGCATTGCCTCAACCCCGCGTGCGTCGCCTCATGTCCGTCCGGCGCCATATACAAGCGCGAAGAGGATGGCATCGTCCTCATCGACCAGGAGAAGTGCCGCGGCTGGCGCATGTGCGTATCCGGCTGCCCCTACAAGAAGATCTATTTCAACTGGTCGAGCGGCAAGAGCGAGAAGTGCATCCTGTGCTACCCGCGCATCGAGGCCGGCCAGCCGACCGTGTGTTCGGAAACATGTGTGGGGCGCATCCGCTATCTCGGTGTCGTGTTGTATGATGCCGACCGCATCGAGGCCGCCGCAAGCGAGAAGGACGAGAAGGCCCTCTACGAGGCGCAGCTTTCCGTGTTCCTCGATCCCAATAATCCGCTGGTGATCGAGCGTGCCCGCGAGGACGGCATATCCGAGACCTGGCTCGAGGCCGCCCGCCGGTCACCGATCTGGAAGATGGCCATGGAATGGCGCGTCGCCTTCCCGCTGCATCCCGAGTACCGAACCTTGCCGATGGTCTGGTACGTCCCGCCGCTCTCACCGATCACGGCTGCGGCCGAGGCCGGCAAGATGGGAACCGACGGCGAGATGCCGGACGTGCGCTCGCTCCGCATTCCCCTGCGCTATCTCGCCAACATGCTGACAGCGGGCGACGAGCAGCCGGTCGCCAAGGGCCTGGAACGCATGCTCGCCATGCGAACCTACATGCGTGCCAAGACCGTGGACGGCGTCATCGACGAGGCTGTTGCCCGCCGCGTGGGCCTCGCCCCCCGGCAGATCGAGGACATGTACCACGTCATGGCGATCGCCAACGACGAGGACCGCTTCGTCATCCCGACCAGCCATCGCGAGGTGACCCAGGACGCCTATGAATTGCGCGGCGAATGCGGCTTCTCCTTTGGCGATGGTTGCCTTCCGAGCGACGACCGCGTCAACCTGTTCGGCGGCGTCAAGGTCAAGAACGACAAGCCCCGCATGGGAGCCTACTGATGAAAACGCTCAAGGTCATGTCCTTGCTGCTGTCGTATCCGAGCGAGGACCTCAAGGCCGCCGCGCCCGAACTCAAGTCGATCCTCGTTGGCGAAGGGCTGCTGAAACGCCATCATCTGGAAGACGTGTGTGCCCTCATCGACGATCTGGCCACGCGCGATGTCATCGACGCACAGGAACGCTATGTCCTGCTGTTCGATCGCACCAGGTCGCTGTCGCTGCATCTCTTCGAGCATGTTCATGGTGAAAGCCGTGACCGTGGCCAGGCGATGGTCGATCTGATCAGGCTCTACGAGGATGGAGGCTTTACGCCGACGGCTTCCGAGTTGCCGGACTATCTCCCGCTGTTCCTCGAGTTTGCATCGACGCGGAAACCAGCCGAGGCGATCGAGCTTATCGTCCAGCCGGGCCATGTCCTGGCCGCGCTGGCTGAACGCCTCGGCCGGCGCAAATCACTCTATCAGGCTGTCCTGGCAGCCCTGGTGACCTTGTCCAGGGCGCGCCTCGATGCCGCCCAGATGGAAGCCCTGCGCGCCGAACCGGACCCCGATCCCGATGACCTCGAGGCCCTCGACGCCGCCTGGGAGGAGGAGGAGGTGATCTTCGGTCCTGGCGCCTCGTCGGACTGCGGCGTCGACACCCTTGCCGCAAAGCTGCGCCAGGCGCGGCGCCCGGCACCTGACATGCCGCGTCCCGATCGGACCGGTCCGGCAACCATCATCAAGACCCCATCCACGCCGCGCGCTTGAGGGCATGAGTCATGAAAGACACCATCCTGCATATCCTTTTTGTCTGGTATCCGTATGTCTGCATCTCCTCGTTCGTGTTCGGCAGCCTGATCCGCTATGACCGCGAGCAGTACACCTGGAAGGCAGGTTCCAGCCAGCTTCTGCGCAGACGCCAGTTGTTCTGGGGCTCGAACCTGTTTCATTTCGGCGTGCTGTTCCTGTTCTTCGGGCACTTCTTCGGGCTGCTGACACCCGAATTCGTCTACTCGCGCTTCATCTCGCCCGAGCACAAGCAGTGGGTCGCCATCATCTCCGGAGGCATTGCCGGCACCCTGGCGTTTATCGGCCTCACTTTGCTCGTCCATCGGAGACTGTTCGATCCGCGTGTCCGCCAGACCTCGACCTACATGGACCTCGCCATCCTCGTCATCATCTGGGTCCAGTTGATCCTCGGCCTGTTCACGATCCCCTATTCGATCAGCCATCATGATCCCGGTGTTATGATCGCGCTCGCAAACTGGGCCCAGGGCATCGTGACGGTCCAGCCCATCGACACCAGCGCACTGACGCATGTGGAATGGCCATTCCTTGTCCACCTCGTACTCGGCATGACGATCTTCCTGTTGTTCCCGTTCTCACGCCTCGTTCACATCTGGTCTGCGCCCGTAAAGTACGTCGTTGCGCGGCGCGGTTACCAGATCGTGCGGACACGGCGCCCCCTTGGCGCCGACTCCCGCCAGCAGGGCAGCTACTCGGAAGCCGGGGAGTAGGGCCAGTGACAACCATCTATGAGGCAAAGGCGACGCCGGCCGCCACCGCGACGTCCGCAGCAAAACCGCGTGATCTGCCGCGCCCAAAGCCTGTCACGGTCAACGGTGTCACCATCCCGCGCGACGCCATCGCGCGGGAAGTGCAGAACCACCCGGCTGCGAAACCCATCGACGCCTGGTTCATGGCGGCCCGTGCACTGGTGGTGCGCGAGTTGCTGTTCCAGGAAGCCCGACGGCTCGAACTGGTGGCGGAACCGCGCTCCGATGACGAAGGCCGGCGCGAAACCGATGATGAAGCCATCGTCCGCGCCCTGGTCGAGCGTGAGATCACCGTTCCGGATGCCGACGACGACACCTGTCGCCGCTATTTCGAGAACAACCGCCAGCGCTTCAGGTCCTCGGATCTGTTCGCAGTCCGCCATATCCTGTGCGCGGCAGCGCCCGAAGACGCGGCGGGACGTATCGAAGCCCTCCAGTTGGCCGAACAGATCATTGCCGAACTCGAACGTGATCCGGCACTCTTTGCGGCGCTGGCTCAAGCCCACTCCGCCTGCCCGTCGCGCGATGTCGGTGGCAGCCTTGGCCAGATCAGCCACGGCCAGACGGTACCGGAATTCGAGCGTGCCCTGGCCGCATTGCCCGTTGGCACGGTCGCCCGGACCCCGGTCGAGACACGCTACGGCTTCCACATCGTGCAGGTCGATCATCGCATTGACGGAGAACCACTGCCCTTCGAGGTGGTTCACACCCGCATTGCCGCCTGGCTCCACGAACGTGCCCATCACACCGCGGTCCGCCAGTACATTTCCATGCTGGCCGGGCGCGCGACCATCACGGGCATCGAAATCGACGCACAGGCATCACCACTCGTGCAATAGGAAACGCCAATGCATCTCGGCACATTGATCCGCCGCCTCGAGAACGAGGATGATGCGGGAACGGCCCTGGACGCCATCGGTGACCTTGTGCTCTTCTCGGAGGTCACCGCCATGGGTGAACACTACGGTGAAAGCCCGGCAGCCTACACCGCCACGGCCGTCGCCCGCTTCGCCAGCGGCGCCGGCGACGAGGACTGGGTCACCCTCATGGGAGCAATGGACCGCTCTGGCGATCCCCAATGCACGTTTCTCACGCACGCACTCAGGTGGTCCCTGTCACATGATGCGCGGGACCTGGCCCACCCTGGCGAAGATCAACCCTGCCAGTGCTCAGCCACCAGCCAGGCTGGCGGTCGCGGGTCATGAACCCGACTGCAAGGCATGACCCCGTAGCCGGAAGGACGACCAGACCGGAGACGGTGTCCAGTAGAAGGGAGAGGACATGTCGAGCAGCGCCGCCAGATTGCGCGCGTATACCGGTCCGGCACTTGTCAGTTTCGGTTTCCGTCCGTTCTTTCTGTTTGGCGCCGTCTGGGCAGCCCTGGCTGTTGCGATCTTCGTTCTCGCATTCGAGGGCTACATCGAGCTGCCGAGCGTCTTCGCTCCCGTCATCTGGCACCAGCATGAAATGATCTTCGGATATGTCCCGGCCATCATCGCCGGGTTCCTGCTCACAGCGGTACCGAACTGGACCGGCCGCCTGCCAATTGTCGGGCCTGGCCTCGGCATCCTGTTCGCCGTCTGGATTGCAGGACGGCTCGCCGTCTTCTGTTCGATTTTCATCGGACCGTGGATCGCCGCTGCAATTGATCTCGCCTTTCTCGCCTTGCTTGCCGCCGTCATTGGACGTGAAGTCGTGGCCGCGCGCGATGCCCGGAATATGAAAGTGCTGGTTATCGTCGGCCTCCTTTTCATGGCTAATCTCACCTTTCATTACGAGGCCATCGTTGGGTCATGGCAGGGCATGTCATCCCGGCTTGGCATTTCCCTTGAGATCCTGTTGATCTGCCTGATCGGCGGACGGATCGTGCCGAGTTTCACGCGCAATTGGCTGGCAAAACGCAACTCGACCATCCTGCCCGTTCCGTTTGGACGCCTCGATGGCACCGTGATGGTCATCACGGCCGCTGCACTCGCCATCTGGACATTCCGTCCCGAAGATCACCTGACCATCCTTGCCGCAGCCATTGCAGCAGCCGCGAACACGTTGCGCCTCAGCCGCTGGGCCGGACACCGCACCGGCGACGAACCACTGGTTCTGGTGCTCCATGTCGCTTTCGCCTTCGTGCCGCTGGGCTTTGCCCTCGTGGCACTCGCTGGCCTGGCGCCGGGCCTCCTTCTTCCTTCCGGTGCCATTCACGCCTGGACGGCAGGAGCGATCGGCATGATGACCCTTGCGGTGATGACACGGGCAAGCCTGGGCCACACAGGCAGGCCGTTGACGGCTACACCGCAGATCACGTTTGTCTATATCGCCGTGTTCGCGAGCGCGGTGGCCCGCATCGCCTTGGCATTCGGCATCCTGCAGGAGGTCATGATCGCGATATCCGCCATCGCCTGGGTCCTCGGCTTCGTCGGCTTCGCTGCCATCTACGCGCCACTTCTGCTGAGAAGATGAGACTGAGCTCCTGCTTGGGAAAAGTCTGGAACGATTTAGTTTCGCGCAGACTGCTCGACAACATCTTCGCCGAGTTTTTGCAGGAACTGCAGGAACGTTTCGTGGTCCCCCCTGAGAAAGGCATTGGGCCCGATTGAAAAGAACTGCTTCATAACGTTGGTCATGTGGGCCTGGTCATAGAACCCGGCTTGAAGCGCCAAGATGGCAAGACGCATCCGCTTTCTGGCAACGAGGAGATCAACCAGCCGATTGACCTGGGCGACACGACTATAGAATTTCGGGCCAATTCCGACGATGGTCGTGAAGCGCCGTGTCAGCGTCTGACGGCTGATCCCGATTTTTTGCGAAGCGCTCTCGATATTGAACGCCTCCGGCCTGGCCATGATGAACCGCAACATCCGTTCGACATCCGCATCCGGAGATCGTGCCGCGGGAACGAGGTGCTCAAAGAAGCTGATCAGCCGATCGAGGGCCTGATTGCTGTTTTCGGCGACCGGCAGGAATGTCGAGTTTGCCAGCACATCAACATCATCGGCAAGATCGCACATCTGGCAGGTCCGTCCGGTCAGCCATTCACCAGGCTGGTGAAACAATTGCCAGAAGCCTTGCGGTTTGAGTTCAGCCACGACCACGGCGGTATGCCGCTTCATGTGAAGGTCGACCTTGTGGAATTTCAGCTGCCCCGCCATCCAGGCAGGGTGGACCAGGTCATGCCGCTCGCCCTCCACGATCACGTCATAGTTCGAAAGGTCATTGTAGAAATAGACCAGATAGATGGCCCCGGTTGCCCAGGGTTGCACGAGCAGCGGATCGTGATCGACGTCTTCGCTTATGATCAGCCGGTTCACATATGGCTTGAGACGCTTCGGGATTCTCGGAAATTCAAGCGCCATTCTTCCTCTTTCCGCTGGCCCTCAGGTTCCACGGCACCGTCCGTCATCGTTGCCTTTCCATGAGCAACAGCCGCTCGTCCGTCGAACGCAGCGTTCCCCTGCGCCAGTCACAGACCAACAAATAGCCGCTTTCGATGCCCGGCCTTTCCAATTTTACAAGACAGCCAACACCACCCGGTCGACACTCGCAAGACCATTCAATATCGACAACAGATCCATCCGACGTCGGAAAATAAGCCACGAAGAAAGAAATTCACCTCTCACGACAACGCATTGACCGAACGCCCGGAGCCGCACAGACGCCCGGACATTGCTTGATCTGGAGAAAGGAAGGAAATGGGCAATATACTTTTCCGTTGCGAATGCACGCGGTATCACCTCCATGACACCAGGTTGCACAATCATATTTCCCGCTCATTTTTGTCAGGTTTCTCTTCCGCGGTTTCGGCACTCGCAGCGTCATTCATGCTGCTTTCCGTCACTTCTCCTCCCTCGCTGGCAGACGACAATGCACCGCTGAAACGCGGTGGATTTCAACTGAAGGTCTCGCCGATCTATAAGGCCGCAACAATCTACGTCACGACCAACGCGGACGGCACCGAAGGTGAGATCACGCCGTCACAGATCCGTCTCGGCCTCTCCGGCAAGATGGATTTCAGATGGCCAAACGGCTACGTCGAACGCGCAGGGCTCTTCGCCGGACAATGCCGGCGGACCGCCTGCGGGAACAATACCCTGCTCTGGTTCAAATCGGGATCCAGATATACGGGGTCTGCCGCGGATAGCGGATCATTCGGCAAGAATGACTGGCATATCAATTCAATTGTCACAACAACGAGCGACCGGCTGGTTTCCGTTTTCGACAAAACCGCCCTGATCTCCAGGTGTCGCCAGAGCGCCTCCGGCAGTTTCGATCACGGCTTTTCGGTCACCCTGAGCGCCAATACCCGCACCCAGGATACCAGGGAAAAATTTGAATCCATCGACACCGAGATCGACATCAACGATGTCGAATTCAATGGCGGCGATCAAAGCCGGCAGGCGGCCTTTTCCCTGCGCGTGGAATGCCAACGTCTATCGCACACGGCTTCCCCGAAGGCTCCCAGGGTCCCTGCCGGTCAAGGGCTCGGCTTCAACAAGGGGCGGATGAAAGTCAAGGATATCAAACTCACATTCACGACGTTCCAGAACGGATTCAGCCAGCCAAATCCCGGCACCCGCTGCAAGACAGCAAGGCTGCGGGTCAGGCTGGAGACCAATCAGGCGGGGCTTGTCTCCTTCAAGCTTTGGCAACAGCGCGCCAATCAGGCGGTGACCAGCAAGGACTACATCATCGGTTCCCATCATGACGGCAACGGCCACTTCTTCGCACAAAAGGATTTCGAGGTCAGCGTCGACAAGACAAGCACCGTCCAGGCCAAGGCCAGGGAGCAGGTCAGCGAGACATTCCAGAAGGAGGATGGTTGGAAGAAGATCCTTCTCCATTGCCGTGGATCGGGTGGAACGGGTGGCCTGGCGTCAGCCACCAGGGATGACAACACGGCGCCCAAACCTCAACTACAGGGTGGCTTCCAGCTCCTGGACAACAGTGCAGCTGCCCGGCGCAACACATGCAATCGCACGGCGGGAGCCCTCATCTGGTTCAGCAACAACAAACCGACGAATATTCATTATTCCCTGGATTGCAGATATGGCGGCCATTTCTCGGGCGTCCTGCAACCCAAACCGATTACTGGCGGAAAGTACCGCGCCGCAAAACTCGAAAAAATTCCGATCACGGATACGGTGAACGAACGTTGTGCTCTCAGCACAGTCGCCCCCGGACAACCCAGAACTCATGCAACCGTGAGCAGAAACTTCACCTGCCACAAGACATCCGGTCATGCCGCAGGCGGGGGCCGCCTTTCCGCAAGGGCACAATCCACCCATGCTGCTCCGGCTCGAAATGGTACTGGACGCCATGCCGTTGATCGCCCGCGAACAGGCCTGGAATGCAACGGTGGCACCAGTTTGCGCGGCCAATGCACCTGCCCCAGAGGAACGATACGAAGCCGCACTGGACGAAACAAATATCGCTGCGTCAAACAGCAAGCGAAAATCACATGTCGCGGCGGCACGATTGTCAGCAACACCTGCCGGTGTCCATCAAGTCAAGTTCGCACGAAAGTCTCCAGCAACGGTTTTCGTTGCATCAAGAAGAGATCCCGATGACTGACCTGCTCAACCTGCAGGACATCCGGTTCCGTCGAACGATGGAACGATTTAAAACAACGCAGTGAAAGGCCCCGGGATGAAAAATCATAGGTTGCTTTTTATACCGTTCGGATTGGCCGTCATGACGGGCGGTTTGGTAACAGCCCCAACGCCCGCTAGCGCAAGAAAGAGCTGCACCTATATTTCACGGACACCCGATGGCCGTGTTTTTTTCTGATGGGCGCGCCAGCGCCAGCAGGGAATCGACCGCCTGCACCAGGGCACGCCGCAGATGTAACACCGAGCTTGCCCGCAAGGTCGTCCTGCACGGGCAGCCGAGTGGGCTGAGCCGGTGTTTCAAGCTCGTGCTGGGAGGCCAACCCTCCCCCAACCAATTCAAAGCCAAGACGCACGAACCCGTCGTCATCCAAGCCCCCACGGCCTGACAGCAAGCCTCCGTCAAAGTAGGCTCTTCCGTCCACGAAGGAACGGTAGTGCGCGTCGGTTCCGGTCGGCCCACGTCGCGATCTCTGCTATGATCGATAGCCCGCCGCCCGAAAATCGTTCTGCGTGCGGGCAACCACATCGGGGTTGCGCATTGTGCCTTCCACAAGGACATTCATGCGCCTGCTGATCGCATCGGCACGCTGCAGTGCCTTGTAGTGCGGCAGATACGCGCGAAGATCATCACCAATGATTCTTACCAAGCCGCCCTTGTCGGCAAATTCGCGGGCAGCCTGAACCTGCATCGGGGTTTTCCCGGCACCTGGCTGGCCGCCCAGCACCACCGCCACCGGGCGATCAACCGGACGCGCATCCACGAACAAATCGCGCGCCACGCGCGTATCATAGATTTTCTGCAATCTCTCCGGGGGAAGACTGTGTCGCTCCGGGTCGTTCAAAGCCCGATCCTTCGGGCAGCCAGGGCGGTGGACTCGCCAGCATCGCGCGCGCGCACGATTGCGCAGAACTCTTGCAGGACTTGCCGCACGCTTACGTCATCAGTCACATCGAGCGCGTCCCTGATTTGGGCGGCATGGCTGGTCTGCATCGTCAGAAGCGCAAGGCGCGCCTCATTCGGTCGAGGATTGCTTTCTTCCGCCTCGATCTGTTCCGAATAACCGGCGATCACGTCATTGATGGCCTCAAGCGCGGCCTCATAGGCAATGGCCTGATCCTGGCTCCAAAGCGGCGTGATTTCATCGGTGGCGTTCATGGCCGCAACCATAGCAGAGGTTGAACGAAGATGGAACAAAAAGCGGATCAGGCGGCTTTGCGCATTTGCGCCGTCAGACTCTCGAAAAGGACGGCTACGCGCTTTTCGATGGGCGCTGCCCTGGCCTGTTCCGGTCGGCCCGCGTCGCGATCTCTGCTATGATTTACAGGAAACTATGCCACGAGATTCTTCAGAGGGTAGGCTCCGGTCTACCCTTTTTTCGTTTTCTCGCTGCCATTAAATTCACGATCAGATCGTGCTCGACCTAATTTGTTGCTGGCGTAACGACGCGAGTTGCAAATGGGCTCGTCGATGCCCGAGCTTGGATATTGCTCCGGCGGCGTGCACCTGCCCCAGCATTCAGCGAAGAACTGTTCTGTTACCCATGTCTCCGGGCTGGACACCATTTATTTGGCGATCCCGGCAGGATTCGAACCTGCGACCCTCAGATTAGGAATCTGATGCTCTATCCTGCTGAGCTACGGG
>JBKDZY010000416.1:0-1736 GCA_047971765.1 Hyphomicrobiaceae bacterium
AACGAAGACCAGAATTCCCGAAACCGCGACGGTGGCGCCTTGGGAAGGCTTTGCGGGTTGGGGCTGGCGGGGTGGCTGGCACTGTCGGTCATGTCTCAGCCCTTTCGGATCTTGGGATTGATGAAGCCGTAAAGCACATCGACGATCAGGTTCACGACCATCACCACAAGCGCAATCAACAGCAAACCGCCCTGCACGACCTGATAGTCGCGCCGGAAGATCGAATCGACCATCCACTTGCCGATACCGGGCCAGGAGAAGATCGTCTCGGTCAGGATCGCGCCGGCCAGCAGCGTGCCGACCGACAGGCCGATTACGGTCACGACCGGAATCAGCGCATTGCGCAGCGCGTGGATGCCGTTGACGCGCAAGGGCGACATGCCCTTGGCGCGGGCAGTGCGGACGTAATCCTCGCCCAGCACCTCAAGCATGGCCGAACGGGTCTGCCGCGCAATCACCGCAAGCGGGATCGTCGCCAGCGCAATCGTCGGCAGGATCAGATGCGACACGGCCGAGCGGAAGGCACCGGACTGGCCCGACAGCAGGCTGTCGATCAGCATGAATCCCGTCGGCGTGTCGAAGAAATACATGATCCCCAAGCGCCCGGAAACCGGTGTCCAGCCAAGCCCGCCCGAGAAGACGATGATCAGCAGAAGCGCCCACCAGAAGATCGGCATCGAATAGCCGACAAGCGCCGAAGACATCAGCGCCTGATCGAAGAACTTGCCGCGATTGACGGCGGCGATGACACCCGCCGGAATGCCGATCAGCGTGGCGAGGGTAATCGCGCAAAGACCCAGTTCGACCGTCGCCGGGAACAGCGCCATGAATTCGTCCAGAACCGGCCGCTTGGTCGAGAAGGAGGTGCCGAGATCGCCGCGGAAGATACCGGCGACATAGTCGATATATTGCTTCCAGACCGGTTGGTCGAAGCCGAACTGATGCTGCACCTCGGCATAGCGTTCAGGGCTGACGCCGCGCTCTCCAGCCAGCAGCAGGATGGGATCGCCCGGCAGCAGGCGGATGAAGGCGAAGGCGATAATGGTCACGCCGATGAAGGTCGGAACGAATGTCGCCAACCGTCGGATGAGAAAGCTCAGCATGGGCGAATCCCGGGCTTGGCAGAAAAAGAGGACGGCCGGGCAGCGGATCGCCGCCCGGCCGCGAAGCTTCGGATAAAGCTTACTCGGTCAGGCTGACGCCATAGAAGATGTGCCCGCCGAACGGGTCGATCTTGTAGCCTTCGACCTTGGTGCTCAGCGGCTCGTTCACGACCGAATGGGCGATTGTGGCCCAGGGCGCCTGCTCCTTGAAGACGACCTGCGCCTGCTCATACAGCTTGGTGCGCTCTGCCTGGTCGGATTCGACCTTGGCCTTCTGGATCAGGCCCTCGAATTCCTCATTGCACCATTGCGCACGGTTGGCATTGCCGACGCCGTCGCAACCCAGCAGCACGGCCAGGAAGTTGTCCGGGTCGCCATTATCGCCGGTCCAGCCCAGAAGAACGGCGCCGTCGCGGTCAACCGCCTTAGACTTGTCGAGATATTCGCCCCATTCATAGGAAACGATTTCCACCTTCACCCCGACCTTGTCGAAATCGGCCTGAATCATTTCAGCCATGCGACGGGCATTGGGGTTATAGGGACGCTGCACCGGCATCGCCCAGACCTTCATCGACAGATCCTTGACACCGGCCGCTTCCAGCGCCGCCTTGGCGGCTTCCGGGTCATAGGCGT
>JBKDZY010000417.1:0-1971 GCA_047971765.1 Hyphomicrobiaceae bacterium
TAGAGCCTGCCCAACAGTCCTCGCATCTCTCAAGGAGGCTACAAGCACGCGTTGCCCAAGCACTCCGCCAGAGCCACGCAAGACAACAGGCTCAATTTCCGAATCGATGAGCATTATACACCATTCGGTCGCAGTCACTCCATGATGAGCTGGTTGCGCCAACACCATGTTTTACCGGGTCAACATCCCATCTCGGCGTCGAAAAATACACTCCATCTAATGTAGTTAATTACCTCAAAAACAGATCTCATCCGGCGCAGTCGTGGTTCACAGCGTTCAGGACTGTTCGTCATCCACTTCTTTCCGATGCGCCGCCACCAGATCGGCCATGCTGTTGAAAACGAAATCATACGACGGCATGGTGCCTGGGTTCATCGTCGCCCCGAAACCATCCTGGTCGTGCCGTCGGTAGATCCAGCAGTTCGCCAGTCCGACCGCATTCGCAGGGGCATGATCGTGAAACATGCTTTCCGCCGTGTGCAGGATGTCACCCTTGGCGATGCCCAGCCGCTCCAGGTTCTCGAGCATGTATGTGAAGTTGCGCGAAGACGGCTTGTATGAGCCCACATCCTCGGCGGTGAAGCGCGCATCGAAGTCAACCTCCAGCTTCTTGTTCGAGGAAGCGAAACTGGCATTGTCGACGTTCGAGAGGATGACGAGTTTGTAGTGCTGCTTCAGGTAGTGGAGCGCCGCAGCACTGTCGGCAAAAGCCGGCCACTTCTCGATTGACCGCCCATAGGTCAGGCATTCCTCCCAGCTGACCGGCACGCGCCACTCCTCGGCCAGCCGCTTGTAGACAACCGCCAGCACCTCCGAGTAGCGCTTGCCCGGTGTACTGCGTTGCGCAGAGGATTCGTAATAGGCATGTGCCTCGAGAACCTGGTTCCGGCCAGGCGATTGGTTCATCCGGTCGGTAAGCGGCTTCAATCCCTCGATCATGCCGCTTTCCCAGTCGATCAGGGTTCCATAGACATCGAACGTCAGGACCTTGAAGTCTGTCAGACGCATCATGAAAATCCTTCCTGCTCAATGCCATACTGTGTCGCCGCACAACCCGGCACATCACGCCAGCTCGATGCTTATGTCTTGCGCACCGTCCCACAAGGTCATTCGGCCCACAACGGCCAGGTTTTCCAGCCCGGCATTCAGGGTGATGAAATGATTGCCCGAAAGCTGCCCCGCCTTCGATGCGAAATTGACGTAGCCGTAGGCCAGCAGGATCTCGGTCTCGCTCACTCCGCCCGGATACAGGATGATCTGGCCGGGTGACGGGTAGCAGGTGTTGTTCTCGAACCCCACGCCGAAGTCGAGATCACCGAGTGGCATCCACACGCCCTCGCCACTCCACCTGACATGGACGATCTTTCCCGAAAACGGCATATGCGCCTTGAAGGCGGCACAGCTCTGAGGCGCCAACTGCTCTTCCAGCACACCATGGAATGTAAATCCACCCGCCCTGACAACGACCTGCGACATATCGAGAAGCCTCCCCGGCAATCGTCTGTGACCACACCATCAGCGAACCAGTTGCGCTGAAACCCGGTCGTCCGTCTAACGGCCGTGCCCGAACAGCCCTGCCATGGAAGGCCGGCACCACAGCCACGCAAACAACCGGACGAGCCGTCGAGCCCGAACCCAAATGGCCCTTTTCTGGCTCCGGTCCGCCTCTTGCTGCCACACGTTATGATCACATGTGACACAATGCCCGCCAACCGCTTTCAGCGGGCCGCAATCAGCCCTCAGTGCTGCCCCTGCGCACCAGCACCAGGGGGCGGCAGACGCAGTCGGGCATTGACAAGTCGTCCATACAAATGAGAGCTTGCGCGCGCGACGCTCACAGAAAGTCAACACAACCTGACGCCGCTTTTGGACACCGTCAATCAGGCGGGCCCACAAGGTGGTCGATGGCGCGCGCGGAGGATACATGGTGAGGAAACTTCTTGAGGGTGCATCAAATCTGCTCGGCCTGCT
>JBKDZY010000418.1:0-4650 GCA_047971765.1 Hyphomicrobiaceae bacterium
GCCCCCGCCGCCGGGCCGTCGCATCGCTCCAGGCAGTCCAGTCGAAGAGCGGTCTCCGGTGATCTCCGGCGGTGTCCTCCCTCACCTGCCGGGCGTGACGGTGAACTCCGCTGCCGATCACCAGCGCGGGCTCAAGACAATTTTCAGACACAAGGAAGTCCTCAAGTTTGCGATCGACTTGAACGGCCGTCACATCGAATATGGGCCATCCAGCGCACGATCAGTTAACATTTCGCGCGATGGACGCACACAGATTTACCGGACATACGACACGACACCGCTGTTGCTGCATCGTGACAGCCGCACACCAGAAAACGCGACAGGACAAGCCCCTGCGCCGAAATTGGCCCGGCCACTGGCTATGAACCGGAAGTACCGGCTACCCATGGAGCGCCGTCCGCTATCGACGAACAAACAAACTAGGAAAAACAATGTCGAGAATGTCGAAAGACCGCATGGAGAAGGCTCTTGCCCAACTCAAGACCATCTCCCCTGAGGACTATGAGAAAGTGAAGGGATTGGCCGGTATCGTCCGCCCGCTCCGCAGCGTCATTCACAAGACACCTGACGATCACGGCATGGCGGAATGGCAAGACCTGATCATCCCGTCTGTCGATGGCACCCCACTGGAGGCGTGGTACATCCCGGCCAAAGGAGGCGAGAGCAACAATCTCGTTATCTTCAATCACGCCTTGCCCATGTGCCGCGCCGGTTTCCCCGGCCATCTGGGCGAGCCATGGAGCATGTACGACGCCGTCGAGATTGATTTTGTTCTTCAGTACAAGCACTTGACGGATGCGGGCTAAAACGTCCTGACCTATGACATCCGAAACCATGGCAACAGCGCCGCAGCCAATGGCGGCCTGAGCGGCATCGGCCAGTGGGAATGGCGCGATTGCGTGGGCATCAAGATGTTCGTCGACCAGCACCCCCGCCTCTCGAAAATGAACGTCGCACTCTACAGCCAGTGCATGGGCGGCAATTCGCAGTACCACGCCATTCATCGCAGACCCGACTTGTTCGAGAATGTGCGCTGCATGGTGAGCCCAATGGTGGTCTCGATGGCCGCCATCTACGACGCCTTCTCCGAGTTGCAGGGTGTCAGGCAGTACCAGGAGCTGGTTGACCTCGAACTCATGAAGATGGGTGCGTTCGTCGCCGCCGAGATGACCCCGCATTTGTGGGCGCCAAGCGTCAGGATGCCGGTGCTGATGGTACAGGTCCTCGACGACGCCTGGACACGCAATCCCGATGATGCCCAGAAAACCTTCGACCTGCTCGCCAGCACGAAGAAGGAACTGCTGTGGATCGAGGGCACGACCCGCCGCTTCAAGGATGGCTACAACTACTTCGGCCGCTACCCGGAGAAGATCATCCCGTTCATCGACCGGCACATGAAGTAGGCAGCAGCAGCCTGCAGAACAACTGGCGCGGGGCCTCGCCTCACCGGTGCAGGCCCCGCCTCACGATCAAGGGATCATGCCGTCACCGTCAGGAAGCGGACGGCCGGTCATCGGAAATGCTTGGAAAGCTTGAGCCCCTGCGCCTGGTAGTTGCTCTTAAGGCCCGCCCCATAGAGCACGTCCGGCACCTCCGACATACGCTCATAGACCAGCCTGCCGATGATCTGGCCGTCTTCCAGAATGAACGGCACCTTGTGCGAGCGCACCTCCAGCACCACGCGCGCGCCCGCCCCGCCGGCAGCGGCATGGCCGAAACCAGGGTCCATGAACCCCGCATAGTGCACACGGAATTCCCCTACCAGTGGATTGAACGGCATCATCTCGGCGGCATGGGTGGGCGGCACATGCACCGCTTCCTTCGAGGCGAGAATGTAGAACTGGTCCGGATCGAGAATGAGCCGTTTGCTGCCGTGATCGACAATCGGCTCCCAGTAGTCGGCAATCGCACACGAGCCCGGCTTGTCGACATCGACAATGCTGGAATGACGCTTGGCCCGAAAGCCGATGAGACCATCCTCGTCGCCGCTCAGGTCGACCGACAGCGCAATGCCGCCCTTGATGTCCTCTACCCCGTTGGAAACCAGCCTCTCGCGCGCGTGCAGCTCCGCCAACACCGCATCGCTCTCCACCGGATCGCCACTGCGGAACCTGAGCTGGGACAGGCATGACCCCTTGCGCACGACGATGGGAAAGGTCTGCGGACAGATTTCGGCATAGAGTTGGCCATGATAGCCGGCCGGCACCGTGTCGAAGGCATCGACGCCATCCGCGATCACCCGTGTGAACACGTCGAGCCGGCCCGTCGAGCTCTTGGGATTGGCCGCCGCCGCAATGTCCGCAGGCAACGCCAGGCTCTCCTGCAGCGGCACCACATAGACGCAGCCGGTCTCCAGCACCGCCCCATCGGCAAGATCGAAGGCATGAAGCTTCAGCTCGTCGAGCCGTTCGCCGATAAGCCGCCGTGAACCGGGAAGAAAACTGGCCCGCACGCGGTAGGCCACATCCCCCAGCCTGAGGTCGATGCTCGCGGGCTGGATCTGCCCCGGCGCCAGGGCCTGGGCCGCCTGGATGGCGCCATTGGTCGCGAGGATGCGCAGCGCCTGGGCTGGCAGGATCCCGATAGGTGCGGACATGGCTAACCTCGCGTCATCGTCGGTGGTGGATTCGGGCGCCGAAAAACGGCATCCGGTTGCGCATCCCTACTCGCTCTACTGTAACGGGGCATTGACGCCAAGCCTCGTTTGAGGCAAATCCCTTCAAGTGGTGATTTGGCCGGCCGGCTTGCAGCCACGTTAAACAACTCGCTAAAAGGGCCGCGCGCACTCCCCAGACACCGATCAGGTGAGCGCCGCGCACTTGATGCGCGAGGACCGGCCAGCCGCAACATGTGCCCGAGCACCTTTTGCCTGCAGCCTGGAGAGGAGTCCGCAAATGTCCAGCAAATCCGACGACTTGAGCCAACCCGCCAACTGGCTTCCCGCCACCCGCCTCGTACACGGCGGAACGCTCCGGTCAGAGTTTGCAGAAATGTCGGAAGCCCTCTTCCTCACGCAAGGCTACGTCTACGACAGCGCCGACCAGGCCGAGGAACGGTTCAAGACGGAATCGGGCGGCTTCATCTATTCCCGCTACGCCAATCCAACGGTTTCCATGCTCGAAGAGCGCATGAAACTGCTGGAAGGCGCCGAGGCCGCCCGTTGCACGGCCTCCGGCATGGCGGCGATTTCAGCCTCGCTCCTCTGTTTCCTCAAGGCAGGCGACCACGTTGTCGCCGCCAGGGCCCTGTTCGGCTCGTGCCTGTGGGTCGTGCAGGATCTCTTGCCGCGCTACGGCGTCGAGGCCACCATCATCGACGGTCGCGATATCGAGCAATGGAAGAAGGCGGTCCGGCCGAACACCCGGGCGTGTTTCTTCGAGACCCCGTCCAACCCCTGTCTCGAACTGGTCGATATTCGCGCAGTCAGCGAGATCGCACATTCCGTCGGCGCACTCGTGGTCGTGGACAACGTCTTCGCCTCTCCCCTCTACCAGCGCCCCATGGAACATGGCGCCGACGTTGTCGTCTATTCCGCGACCAAGCATATCGACGGCCAGGGCCGCGTGCTGGGTGGCATCGTGCTCGGCAGCCAGAAATACGTGAACGACCATTTCCACCCCTATTACAAGCACACCGGCGGCTCCATGAGCCCCTTCAATGCCTGGGTGCTGCTCAAATCGCTGGAAACCATGCCCCTGCGGATCGAGGCGCAGACCCGCAGCGCCGGCGTCATTGCCGACCATCTGGCCAGCCGCATCGGCTCCGGCATCGCCCGCGTGCTGTATCCGGGCCGCGCCGATCACCCGCAGGCCGGCCTCGCCCGCCAGCAGATGACCGGTGGCTCGACCCTCGTCTCGTTCGACCTGGAGGGCGGCAAGCCGGCTGCCTTCCGTTTCCTCAATGCCTTGTCCATCATCAAGATCTCCAACAATCTCGGTGACGCGAAAAGCATGGTCACCCATCCGGCAACGACCACCCACCAGCGCCTCAAACCCGAATTCAGGGCGGAACTGGGCATCACGGACGGCCTTGTCAGGTTGTCGGTCGGTCTCGAAGCAACAGATGATCTCAAACGCGACATTGACCGGGCATTATCTGCCTCTAGACTGTGACGCACCCCACGAACGCTTCGGAAAACCGACATGTACGAGGCCAAGACCAACAGTATCCGCGTGCGCGTGACGCCACGTTTCCTGGAAGAGCAGTCCACCCCCGAGGATGGCCGCTACTTCTGGGCGTATACCGTCGAGATCGCGAATGACGGCACCGAAACGGTTCAGCTCAAGACCCGGCGCTGGCTGATCGTGGACGCCAACGGCCATTCGGAAACGGTGCAGGGCCCCGGTGTCATCGGCAAGACGCCGACGCTGACACCCGGGGCCTCTTTCACCTACACCTCCGGCTGTCCGCTCACGACGCCATCCGGCATGATGTCAGGCAGCTACCAGATGCAGCTTGTCGATGGCCGCTTCATTGATGTCGAGATTCCGGGTTTCTCGCTCGACAGCCCATATGGGCGGCGAAGCATAAATTGAAGGAACGAACCATGGCTGTGGCCATCACCGCCTCTCGCACGGAAATCGCCAAAGACATCCTTCGCACACTCATCAGCTTTGACACCGTCAGCGCCAAGCCGAACCTGCCACTGGC
>JBKDZY010000419.1:0-1895 GCA_047971765.1 Hyphomicrobiaceae bacterium
TGATGGGTTGCACATAGATGCCAAAACGGTTGAGCAGCTCGTCCGTGACGCGCTTGCAGATCACCGGGTCGCCAACCAGCACCGGCACGATGTGGCTGGGATTGTCCAGCACCGGCAGGCCGGCATTCTTGAGGCGCGCCTTCAGCGTCCGGGCCCGCTCCTGGTGCCGCGCCCTCTCCAGTTCGGAGGTCTTCAAATAGCGGATCGACGCCAGCGCACCAGCCGCCACGGCAGGCGCCACGGACGTCGTGAAGATGAACCCCGGCGCATAGCTGCGAATGGCATCGACCAGATCACGGCTGGCGGCAATGTAGCCGCCCATCACTCCGAATCCCTTGGCCAGCGTTCCATTGATGATATCGACCTCGTCCATCACCCCGTCGCGCTCGGCAATGCCGCCACCGCGCGGCCCGTACATGCCAACGGCGTGGACCTCATCCAGGTACGTCAGCGCGCCATACTTCTTGGCCAGCTTGCAGATCTCACCGATCGGCGAGATCGTGCCATCCATGGAGTAGACACTCTCGAAAGCGATGATCTTGGCACGCTCGCGCGGTTGGGCAGCCAGCAGGCGCTCCAGATCGGCCAGATCATTGTGCTGGAAAATGATCTTTTCACCGCCGCCATTCCGGATACCGGCGATCATCGAGGCATGGTTCTTCGCGTCCGAGAAGATAACGGAGTTGGGCAGGAGTTTCTGCAGCGTCGCCAGCGTCGTATCGTTGGCGACAAAGGCCGAAGTGAACAGCAGCGCCGCTTCCTTGCCGTGCAGATCCGCAAGCTCCGCTTCCAGCTCGACATGGTAGTGCGTGGTGCCCGAGATGTTCCGTGTCCCGCCCGATCCGGCCCCAACCGTATCGATCGCCTCGTGCATGGCGTTCAGCACAACCGGATGTTGTCCCATGCCGAGGTAGTCGTTGGAGCACCACACCGTAATGGCGTTGACGCCTTCGTTACCGTGCCGCACCGCCTTGGGGAAATTTCCACGTGTCCTGCAGATGTCGGCAAACACACGGTAACGGCCTTCGCTATGGATCTTGGCCAAGGCGTCCTTGAACGCGCATTTATAGTCCATAGCCTCAAGCCTCCACGAGCAACGGCAATTGTCAGCACGTTAACGATCACGCTGATGTCTTGACCAAAAACTACTGATCAACGTCCTAGGACCTTCCGACCATCTTGCAACCAAATGGCGGCCAACCGCTAGACGTTGACGAAAACATATATGTCATTTCAGCGCGCACAGTCCCCCGCGCATTGTCGCAGATGGCCGGCATTTCGCCGCGCAACGCCCTGGCGTCGTCGCCAAGTAGGATCTGAGCCGAAAATCACGGCCTCGAAAAGCAGGAACGGGCCCCCTTCCGGAAGCCCGCCTCACCCTGGAGTTGCATATCCTCAGTATGCTGAGGCCAGCGATCCAACCCCATCCTTTTCATAGATGTCCCGTCGAAACTGGATCACGCCATCCTCGGTGGCCCAGGCCGTGATGTAGGTAAAGAACAGCGCTACCGGCCTTTTCAGCTTGAGATCTTCCCGCTGCCCGGACTTTTTCATGCCCAGCACCTTCTCTTCCGACCATCCCTGGTCGCGCACCAGCCAGGCCGCAAGTTTCTCGATTCCCATGATCCGCACGCACCCCGAGCTTGCCGCGCGGAAGTTCCTCCCGAACAGCGTATGCGACGGCGTATCATGCATGTAGACGGAATAGCTGTTGTTGAAGTTGATCTTCACGAACCCGAGTGGATTTTCGGGTCCCGGCTGCTGACGGAACGTCAGGTTGGCGGCGCTCGGGCTCGACCAGTTGATCCTGGTCGCATCCAGCTTCTTGCCATTGGCCCCATAGGCGTCAATGCCGTACTTCGCCAGGACATCCTTGCCCTGCTTCTGGAATTGAC
>JBKDZY010000420.1:0-5133 GCA_047971765.1 Hyphomicrobiaceae bacterium
ACGAGACCCGCGCCGAGATGAAGCGCGTGCTTCGCGACATCCAGACAGGCCAGTTCACGACGGAATGGATCCGTGAGTGCAAGGCCGGCCAGCCGAAGTTCAAGGCAACGCGCCGCCTCAACGACGCCCACTCGATCGAGGAAGTCGGTGGCAAGCTGCGCGCCATGATGCCGTGGATCAAGCAGGGTGCCCTGGTCGACAAGGACAAGAACTGATCGCGTCCGGCATCAAGCGGATGCGAAAGAAGGCGGGGCAGGTCTCACGACCTGCCCCGTTCTCGTTTCCCGGATGCCTGGAGTGTGATCCCAGGTCGCTTTTTCCAGATGATCGGTCGCGCCAACGCGAGTCAGACCTCGATCTCGCCATCGGTAACCCGCACAGCGTGCCCGCCGATGCGCACCGCCTGAAGGCGGCCGTCATTCATGACGATCGAAACCTGGATGAGGCTCTCGCGCCCCATCTCGTAGCCCTGCTCGATCGCGTAGCGGTGTTCGCCGCCCGGCGGCTCGTCGTAGCGCGCGATGACGCCGGCAAAAGCCGCCGCCGCCGAACCGGTGGCGGGATCTTCCGTCACGCCGAGGCCCGGCGCGAACATGCGGGCATGGAAATGGGCCAGATGATGGACCCGTTCCCGGCAGTAGAGATAGATGCCGGGGTTGGTGTCGAAGGCCTGGTTCCAGCGGTCGGTCACCGGATGGGCGCGGCCGATGGCTTCCAGGCTGCGCACCGGAATGAAATGAAACGGAAGGCCGACACTGAAACATGACGGGCGATGGTTCTCGAAACCGATCTCGCTCGGGATCAGTCCGACCGCGGCGGCGATATCCTCGATCGCCGGCACCGAGCCCTGGTCCTGCGGTAGTTTCGGGGAATCGAATTCAGCAAATGGCGCCTCGTTCGGCCGCATCCGGACGCCAACGCGCACCACGCCGATGTCCTCTTCCAGGGAGACGATGGACGAGGGGAACGAGGTCGCGCCGTTGGCGCGATCGCTCGCCAGCAGAATGGCCGTGCCGATGGTCGGATGCCCGGCAAACGGCACTTCGGCACGCGGGGTGAAGATCCGGATCCTTGCCGAGTGCGCGGGATTGGCCGGCTTCATGACGAAGACCGTTTCCGAAAGATTGAACTCGCGTGCGATGGCCTGCATCGCTTTCGTGTCCAGTCCTTCCGCATCGCGCACCACGGCGAGCGGATTTCCCCCGAAACGGTTTTCGGTGAACACATCGAGCGTATGACAACGCAGCCGCATGTTGGCTCCTCATATCCCGGCGGCGTCGATAACGCCGCGGAAGATCTGGTTGGCATGGCGAGGGTGTGGCGATGGCTGGCCATGGCAGCGCCCAGCCACGCACGGGTTTTGTGCCTCACCGATCCATGCCCGGCAAGGTTTTGTCGGCCGGGACAATGCCGGAAATCGGAGCGGGTTCCAAGCCGGATATCAGCTATGTGGCTGTGCCAAATAAGGCACAGGCGATCTGCCGGCCGTAGGGCAGCATCGGCAAGGGCGCAAGGGTGTCCATGTTTGCGATCATCATCGTGTCGATCAACTCGACCTTGCCGCGTTTGGCAATGCCGGCCTGGACCCGTGCCTGCAGCTCGCAGGCATCGGCGGCGGCCTGGAACTCGACCGCGAAAGCGCAGCCCCGGGCGTGCCGCGAGACGAGATACCCTGGCCGCCGGGTGAGCGCATCGGGATCGAGACCGGTTTCCACGCCGAGTTCCCGCAGCGCCGCCCGCGCCACGTCAACGGTGCCGTCCGGCGCGATGTCGTGTCCATCGAGGAAGCCGCCGGGGAACGTCCACAGTCCGGCATTGAGCGTTCCGGCTGCATGGCGGGCGAGCAGGACATGGCCGTCACCCGAATGCACGATCGCCGTGACATAGCCGTCCCAGATCCCGGGGTCTGTCGTGGGATGATCCTTCCAGTAGAGAAACGCGCTGAACCGTTCGAGGCTCATCGTGCCGGTGATCCCGGCATCGGCTTCATGCAGTTCGCGCAGGACCAGGACGTCACCGTCGAAAAACGACGGATTTTGCAGAAGGCGCTTTTCCCAATGCCGGTGGATCTCCGCGGCCAGCCGTCGGGCCAACGGCCAGGAGTGCGGTTTCGTGGTCGAAAGGACCAGATGTTCGACACGATCGGAGACGCCGGGGCTCGGTGGGAGGAGTTTCATGGAAGCTGCGCGATGTGTGTGGGCGATTTCGTGTCGGGACGATATACACCGGAAAACGAGCCGCCTGCGTCCATGGGGTGCCAACCGCACCCGAGGCGGTCTGTTCGCGCCGCTGTGCCGTTGCGTGTCATCCGACCGCCAATTCCTGTGATCGGGGGGCGCCCGACATTACCAATCCGTATATGGGCATCAAGGTTCTCGTCAGCTTCCAGCGTGTAAGCTCACAGCCTGGCGGAGAGTTCGCGTGTCTTGACACCATTATCCATACGGAGTGGTGCTGTCGGGACGTGGACGGCCGCCGGAAGATCGCGATATCGCGGAAATTGGAATACGCCCATGAAGGTTCTATTGATCGAAGACGATGAGGAAATGTCATCTCATGTCGCCAAGGCGCTGCGCAAGGAGGGGCATGAGGTGGATATGGCCTATGACGGGCAGGTCGGATTGGAGCTGGGCGCCGACGAGAGCTATAATGTGCTGGTCATCGACCGCATGCTGCCGCACACCGATGGTTTGACCATAGTCAAGACGTTGCGCAGCTCTGGCGTCCAGACGCCGGTCCTGTTCCTGACGGCGCTCGGCGGCATTGATGACCGCGTCGCCGGCCTCGAGGCCGGCGGGGATGATTATCTCATCAAGCCCTTCGCGTTTTCTGAATTGCTGGCCCGCCTCAACGCCCTGACCCGACGCCCCCTCGTGTCGGCAGTCGATCCGGTGCTCAAGGTTCACGATCTCGAGATGGACCGCATTGCCCGCACCGTCCGTCGCGGTGGCGAGAGGATAGAAATCCAGCCCCGTGAATTTGCCCTTCTCGAATATCTCATGAAACATGCCGGTCGGATCGTGACCAAGACCATGCTTCTCGAGAATGTCTGGAATTTCCATTTCGACCCGAAAACCAATATTGTCGAAACCCACATCAGCCGGTTGCGCAGCAAGGTCGATCGCGGCCGCCCGGTGGAACTCATTCAGACCATTCGAGGGTCGGGGTATATGATCGGTGCGCCTGAGTAATATCGTCCGCACGGCCACGTTTCGTCTCGCAGCCCTCTATCTGGCTGTCTTCGCCGTCTCTGTCCTTCTTCTTGGCAGCTTTACGTACTGGGTTGCCGAGGTGGCGCTGGTGGGCCAGTTCGAAAGCGGCATCGAGATCGAGGTGAACGCGCTGCAAAGCGAATATCGCTCGGGGGGGATTGATGGACTGCGTACCGGCCTGCCGCAGCGGGCGGCGAGCGGGACGTGGCTCGGCTTCCACTATCGGGTCGTCCTGCCGGACGGAACCCGCCTCGGCGAGCCGCTGCCCCAGGTGCCCATTGGCAAGGTCGGCTGGCATCGCACCGACCGCACGGGCGATCATCACGACAGGTCGCTCACCACGCTGACCGCCAGGATCGAAAATGGCGCGTTGTTGACGGTCGGCCGCAGCCCGATGGCGATCTACAGCGTCGAGGACGCGATCCTCGAGACATTCCTCTGGGCGCTGGGCGCCATTGTCGTCGTTGGCGGGGCAGGCGGTGTCTTCATCAGCTCCCGCTTCCTCGAACGCATCGATGCCATAAGCTCGACGACGCAATCCATCATCGAGGGCAACTATCGCGAACGGATGCCGGTGCTCGGCACGAACGATGACATCGACCGGCTGTCCAGGACGCTGAATGTGATGCTGGATCATATCGGGGAACTCATGGAGTCGCTGCAGCAGGTCGCGAACGACATTGCCCATGATCTGCGCACACCACTGTCCCGCATGCGCCAGCGGCTGGAGAATGCCCAGACCAACGAGCACGACGCTGGCCGGTTGCGCGAGGCCATCGCCAGCGCCATAGACGAAACGGACAGCATCCTCGATACATTCTCGGCCCTGCTTCGCATCGCCCAGATCGAGGCGGGTACGCGGCGGTCTGCCTTCACCACCGTGGACCTCTCCGAACTGGTCACCGACGTTGCAGACGCCTATGCCCCGCCGCTGAAGGACGAGGGCCGCATCCTCGAATGTCAGGTCGAGCCGGCCCTGAGGCTGTCCGGGGACGCCGACCTGATTACCCAACTTGTGGCGAACCTCATCGAGAATGCGGCCCGGCACACGCCGAAGGGAACGCGGATTACGGTATCGGCCGCGCGCCAGGCGAATGCGATCCTGCTTGGCGTTGCTGACAACGGGCCGGGTGTTCCCGAGGCGTTGCGCCAGCATGTGTTCAAGAGGTTCTACCGCCTCGAGGCCAGCAGGAGCACGCCCGGCAGCGGTCTCGGGCTGAGCCTGGTCAAATCAATCTGCACCCTTCACGACGCGAATATCGAACTGAAGGATAATCATCCCGGCCTGCGTGTCGAAATAGAATTCAGCCAGCAACAGGCTTGAAATTGAGCACCCGCGTGTGCCGGTGCACACAAAAAGCGTCATTAAAAAAAAGTATAGTGTTGGCCACGCTTCCGCAATGTGCCGGCCGGCATAGTCCTCGCCATTGAAGCCCATGACATGCGGGCTGCTTTTTCGACGAGGAGAAAAATCATGGGACCCGATAAAGCCATGAAAAAAGTGAAGCGGGAAGACGGTGACCTTGTTCTGGCCCGCGTGAACCAGAAACGGATTGGCCGGTTCGCCGCGGGTGCCGCCATCGCGGTGCTGTTGGCCGGCACGGCTGCCGCCGCCGTGCAGGCCCGCACGGGAAGTGAGCTCTTCAGCCCGGAAGCCGCGGCAGGCGCCCGCGCACCGGTGACCGCTGCGGCGGTGCCGGGATTTTCCGACCTGGTGAAGGCCGTCAAGCCGGCGGTGGTCTCCGTGCGCGTCAAGTCGCGCGAGTCCAACGAGCAGCTTGCGAGCATGAATGGCGAAAACCCGTTCGCCGGTACGCCGTTCGAGAAGTTCTTCAAGGATTTCCGTGGTTTTGACGAGAACGGCCATGGCATCCAGCGCCATCACAAGGCGCCGCTGATGCAGGCGCTCGGATCGGGCTTC
>JBKDZY010000421.1:0-7372 GCA_047971765.1 Hyphomicrobiaceae bacterium
CGCGAAAGCAAGTCGCGGCCGACGGCCGGGAGCGTGGCTTTCATTCACCGCGCCTATATCCAGGGCGGCCAACTGGTTGCGGAGTGCCGCCGCCAGGCGTTCATGCGCAAGAAGCAATCGGCTTGAGCCAGGCCAACGGCAACGGTCACCCGTCACGCCAGCCTGCACCGCTGCCCTGGCCGTGCGCCGGTAGGCACGTCCTTGACCTGCGAGGTTGGCGGATTGCGACCTCCGCGTCGGTTTTCGGTCGCCCGTGCGCCATTCGTCTTCAACTTCGATGAAGGAGATCCGCCCAATGCTCCGCTCCATGCTCTTCGTTCCGGCCGACAGCGAGCGCAAGCTCGCCAAGTCCGAGAGTTCGCCAGCCGATGGGCTGATCCTTGACCTCGAGGATTCGGTTGCGGCGGATCGCCGTCCGGTCGCCCGGAAAATGGCGAGCGAGTTCATCGCCTCCCAGCGGGCAGCCGGCAACAAGACGGAATTGTGGGTGCGGGTCAATCCGCTGGACGGACGGGACTGGGAAGCAGACCTGGAAGGGGTGATGGCCGCCGCTCCGGCCGGCGTCATTCTGCCCAAGCCGGTTGGTGGCGAAGACGTTCGCAAGCTGTCGATGGCACTTGGCAATTCCGAGACGAAACATGGGTTGGCCAGCGGCAGCACGCGCATCCTGGCCATTGTCACCGAGGTGCCGGTATCGGTGTTGAAACTTGAAAGCTACGTCGGGTCGTCCAATCGTCTCGCCGGATTATCCTGGGGGGCCGAGGACCTGGGGGCCGTGGTCGGTTCGCTTTCCAGCCGCGACGAGAACGGGCGTCTCACATCCCCCTACCAGATGGTGCGCGACCTGTGCCTGCTCACGGCGGTTGCGGCCAATGCCCAGCCAATGGACACCGTCTACACGGATTTCCGCAACGCGGCCGGGCTCGAAGCGGAAACCCGTGCGGCCAAGCGGGACGGCTTCACCGGCAAGATGGCGATCCATCCCGATCAGGTGGCCACGATCAATGCCGTATTCACGCCCACGGCCGACGAGATCGACCATGCCAGGCGCGTTGTGGCGGCATTTGCCGAGAACCCGGGCACCGGCGTTGCGAGCCTAGACGGAAAGATGATCGACATGCCGCATTTGAAACTGGCCCAACGTGTCCTGAACCAGGCCGAAGCGGCCAGCAAAGCGTGACGCAAGCGCGCGCGGGCGGCGCCAAGCGCCGTCCGCAGATGCAGCGTGAGCGTTTCCCGCTGGAGCGGAAACGCCATTGGATGTGGTTGATGGCGCGTTACCGCGCACCGTGCGGCACCAGAAATCAGAACCGGCGCAGGAGCCTTTCGAGGTAATCGAGTTCGGGTTGCGGGCGGGTCGGTTCACCCAACCTGCGGCGCAGTTCTTCCAGGATCTCGCGGGCCCGCTGGGTGTCGATCTCGTCGGGAATCTTGACCGACGTGCCGAGATCTGGACCTTCGGTGCGCTGGGGGCGGCCAAGCGGATCCAGCGGCGCATCCGTGCCCGGCCGCATGCTGAAGCGCCGCATCTGCTGCATCATCTGGCGCGCCATCTGTTGCACGCCCTGGCGGAGCTGTTCGAGCGCCTGCTGCTCGGCACGCGAGCCGCCTTCCAGATCACCCTGGCTCAACCGGCGTTCGGCCTCTTCCATCGAGCGTTGGGCGCCATCCAACTGCCCCGGCACCTTCATGCCGAATTGGCGCATCTGATTCTGCAGTTGGCCGAGCCGGCCGCGAAGCTGCCCCTGCCGGCCCGATAAACTGCCCTGCCCGCGCCCCTGGGCCTGGTCCTGGCCGCGTCCGTTGCCCTGGCCGGGTCGTTGCCCCGGTCCCTGGTTCTGGCCGTTCTGTCCCTGCTGTTGCCCCGGCTGCTGGCCGTTCTGACCTTGCTGCCCTTGCTGCTGTCCCTGCTGTTCGCCCGGCCGATCACCCGGCTTGTCGCCACGCTGAGCGCCGAAGGTATCGTCGAGCAATTCCTGCTGCTGGCCGATGATGTTGCCGAACTCGTTCATCATCTGCATCATCTGCTGGTTCTGCTGGCTCTGACCCTGTGCCATCCGGCCGGTCTGGAGCTGCTCCAGCATGTCGCGCAGCTGGCTCAGCATCTGCTGGGCGGTGTCCCTGGAGCCCTGTCGCGCCATGTTCTCGATATCACGCATCAGGCGGTCCAGGTCCTGCTGGCGGAGCATGTTCTCGGGCGACAAGTTGCGCGGGAACTGCATGGGCTGGTTCTGGGCCTGCTGTTGAAGCTGCTGCATGAAGTCGTTCAAGGCCTGACGCAACTCGTCCATCAGGCGCTTGATCTCCTGGTCGGATGCCCCGTCCCGCAGCGCCTTCGACAATTGCTCCTGCAGCTCGCGCAGGCGTCGTTCGGTCTCGGAAAGATCGCCATCCTCCAGGCGCAGAGCCACATGCCAGAGCTGGTCAACGGTGGTTTTCAATCCGGCTCGTGTCAGTTCGTGTTGCAGACGCCAGTAGGCCGACCGCAAGCCGAGGTAGGCGCGGCGATCCTTGATGAACCCTTCCGGCTCGATCGAGATGGCTTCCAGCGCGCGTCTCACGTCCTGGCGGCTGCGCGGATCCTCGACCAGATAGCGGCGCTGCTCGACCACCGCCTTTGCAATGGGGTTGGTGAAGCGGCGCTGCGGAAGGATCAACTCGTATTCCGGGCTCTTGCCGATCTTGCCGGCATAATCCTTCGCCACCAGCACCATCTTGACACGCGATCCGGCCCACGGATGGTCGGTCAGCTCGTGATAGGAGAAGGCAACGCCGTCCTTGGAATTGGCGAGTGGCAGACGCAGGGGGAGGCGCGGCGGCGGCTCCAGAGGCGGGCGCGGCCCCGTGTAGGGCTTGCGGCGCGCCCATTCGGTCGCCGGATCGCCCGGTTGCGGCTTGGCCCGGCGGATGATCGCCTCAGCCGAGGCGATGCCGTAGTCATCCTCGATCTTGTAGGTGAGCTTCAACGAACCACGAGGCAGGCGCTGGGGTTCCTTGGTCAGGTGAATGACCGGCGCCTTGTCGGGAATGACCTTGAAATGCCATGCTGGGAGGCTCGACCCCACCACCTTGATCTCGGATGAGGTCATCAATTTGCGCGTGGTCTCGACCGCGGAACCGGTCAAGGCGGGTGCAACATTCGGGTCGAGAGCGCCACCTTCAGACGCCTTCTTCGCGTTGTCTTCCGGCTTGATGTCGAACGTCCTGGGCTCCCCGCCGTTTTCCCGTACCTCAAGCGTGAAGCCCTTGACACCGGTGCCGCTTGCCCGCACCACGAGCCGGCTTCCTTCTGGAACCTCGATCGGGGCGTTGTCATGCCCCGTGCCCGCGAGCTGATCAGCTTGCGGGCGGGCGCCATCGGCCAGAATGATGGGCGCCTTGCCCGTGTACGAAGGTGGCGTTACCCAGGCATCGAGCCGGGCCGTCGAAGCCAACTCGGGGGGGCCGATGCGGAAAGCGGACCGCAGGCGGTCGGCGGCGCTGTCCCCCGCCATCCAGAGCGCCAGGCCGGCGACTGCAATGATGAGCCCACGAAGGGCGAACGGAACGAGGCGGTCCGTCCGCGCGGCCGGCCTTGCGATTTTCAACCTGGAAATCTGGGCGGCCAGACGCTGCCTGTGGGCGGCCCACAGGGTCGAGGCGTCGGCATCGCCGGATTGAGACGAGAACGAATCCTCATAACTCGACGCCGGCCGGTGCGGGACGCCGGAGCGTGCCTCGATGCGCCGGATGGCCTGGTCGCGGCTTGCCAGCGGGGTCCGGAATATCCAGATCAGCGCGGCCAGTGCAGCCAGCCCGAAGGCGCCCATGCCGGCCCAATGGCCATATTCGGGCAGCGACGTCCACACTCCGGCAAAAGTGACGGCGAGGAACAACGCCGCCAGGGCCAGCAACGACCACAGCCGCGGCCACAGGCGCTCCAGGAACAGCGCCGCACGGCTCCAGCGGACCTTGCGCTCGAAGACGGGGTTGGCGCCGGCTACCTGCTCATTGCGTTCGGTCGGCATTCCGCTCGCCCCTTAAACCTGATTTCGGTCCAAACCCTTGATATGGTTACGCATGGGTCCTGTGACCAGCCCTTGTGGCCCGGTAGCCGGATTTTCCCTACGGTGGCCACCTGCCACGTCCCGACGAACCCTAAAATGCCACGAGATGGCCGCCTTGGCGATAGGCCCTCTCCTGGCGTGAATTCAACTCTGCCGTGGGCCCCGGTTCGTGTAGGGCGCGAGTGGGGCAGAAGCAGGGCACATGGCCGCTGCCCCGCGATCCGGCAGCTGGCAGGGTTGCACCAGGATGGGTGCAATCCCCGCGTCCCTCAGCTTCCTGTCGTGGCCAGAGGCAGTCGCGGCTGGAAGCTGTCGGGGTCGGCCAGCGCCCAGGCTTCCTTGTAGCGCGGATGATCGGGTGCAGCCTCCAGCAGCTCTCCCGGACGCGAAAGCGGGAAAATCTCGGCGTAGCTCAACATGCGGTCGGCGGTGACGCGCCGCATGAAGTGATGGGGCATGAACTGGTTCGGATGATCGAGACCGGCGGCGGCCACCAGCTCGGCCAGGGACGCCAGGGTCTCGTGATGGAAGTTGGCGACCCGCTCCGCCTTGTCCTCCACCACCAGGGCTCGGCTGCGGGATGGATCCTGGCTGGTGACACCTGTCGGGCAACGGCCCGTGTGGCAGGTCTGCGCCTGGATGCAGCCCACAGCGAACATGAAGCCGCGCGCGGCGTTGCACCAGTCAGCGCCAAGGGCAAGTGTCCTCGCCATATCGAATGCGGTGATGATCTTGCCGGACGCCCCGACCTTGATCTTGTCACGCAGGCCGGCTCCGACCAGGGCGCCATGGACAAATGTCAGGCCGTCCTGCAGCGGCGTTCCCACATGGTCCATGAATTCGAGTGGCGCTGCGCCGGTGCCGCCTTCCTTGCCGTCAACCACGATGAAGTCGGGCAGGAGCCCTGTCTCGAGCATGGCCTTCACGATGGCAAGGAACTCCCACGGATGGCCGATGCACAGCTTGAAGCCAGCGGGCTTGCCCCCCGACAGCCGCCGCATCTCAGCCACGAACTGAAGCATCTCGCGCGGGGTCGAGAATGCGGGGTGGAAGGACGGGGATATGCAATCCCGGCCCATTTCTATGCCCCGGATCTTCGAGATTTCCGGCGTGATCTTGGCCGCCGGCAGCACTCCACCATGACCTGGCTTGGCGCCCTGCGAGAGTTTCAGTTCCACCATCTTGATCTGGGGATGGGATGCGCGCTCCTGGAATTTCTCGGGCGAGAAACTTCCATCCGTGTTCCTGGCGCCAAAATAGCCGGAGCCAAGCTCCCAGATGATGTCTCCGCCATTCTGCTCGTGATAGGGCGTATAGCCGCCCTCGCCGGTGTCATGGGCAAAACCGCCCAGTTTCGCGCCCTTGTTGAGGGCCATGACGGCATTTGCGGACAGCGAGCCGAAACTCATCGCCGAAATGTTGAACAGCGACGCCTCATAAGGCTGCGTGCATTCCGCGCCGCCGATGGTCACCCGCACCGGGTCACGGTTCAATGGGCGCGGCGCGAGCGAATGGTGCAGCCACTCATATTTGGCCTGGTAGACATCGAGCTGGGTTCCAAAGGGCCGCTTGTCGAGCACCTCCTTGGCGCGCTGATAGACGATGGCGCGCTGGTCTCGGCTGAAGGGCGTGCCATCCTTGTCGGTCTCGAAGAAATACTGGCGCATTTCCGGTCGGATATTCTCGAACAGGAACCGGATATGGCCCGCAATGGGGTAGTTGCGGAGAATGGCGTGCCGTTCCTGCACCAGATCGTGCAATCCCAGGATGGTGAGGGAGGCCGCGATGGCCAACAGGACCCAGCAGAACACCTGCCCCCACATGGTCACAGGGTGCCAGCCTCCCATCATGGGAGCGGTCGGCAATCGGACATAGGAGCCCAGGACGACCCAGGCCATCAGCACGGTCGCCAGCACGGCGATGGTGAGCGACAGATATCGAGGCCAAAACAGCTTTTTCAGACTATTCATGACGTGCGAAAATTCCACTCCCTGATCGCCCTCTGCTGCCTTGGGCGGCGCATGACGGGCCCAATCCCAACGGCGCCATCAACTGGCCCGCTCCAACCGTGACGGCCGTTCTGCTGCCCAGCGGAAACAACCGGCCACCCGTGCGACTCACCCAGCGCCGCCCGGCGTAACGTCTGCCTGTGAGATCTCGAAGACAAGGCACGTGGCGCGGCGGCGGGCGCGCATCATGGCCCACCACTCTTGCCGAGCCAGTCGGGGACGGTGTCGAGTGCGAGAAGATCCTCGAAGCGGAGCCGCTCGCGGACAACCGCCATCCGACCGCCACTGACCAGCACCTCGGGGACGAGTCTGCGCGAGTTGTAGGTCGACGACATCACGGCGCCATAGGCTCCGGCCGTCATGAAAGCCACCAGGTCTCCCGGCTTCAGGGTGGTCAGGGTCCGGCCTTCGCAGAAGGTGTCCCCTGTCTCGCAGATGGGCCCCACGACGTCGTACTTCTTTTCCGGCACATCCGGGGTGCTCTCGCGCACGGGCCATATCTCATGGTAGGCGCCGTACATTGCGGGCCGAACCAGATCGTTCATGGCGGCATCGACCACCGCGAACGTCTTTTTGGGGCGCTTGTTCAGCTGCAGCACCTTCGACAACAGGACGCCGGCATTGCCAACAATGATGCGGCCTGGCTCGAACCCCAACTCGACATCGAGGCTCTGGAAGGTATTGCGCACCATCTCGGCATAGGACTGGATGAGATGGGAGTCGTGGATCACGGCTTCCGCCATCTCGTAGGGAATACCGAGGCCGCCCCCCAGATCGATTCGGTTCACCACATGCCCCTTCTCGCGCAACCGCAGCACCAGCGCCCGCATCCGGGCTGCCGCCGATGTGAGATCGCCAAGATGCCTGATCTGGCTGCCGATATGCATGGCCAGACCTTCGATGGCCACGCCCGGCAGCGTCTCGGCCAGGCCGTAGAGACGCTCCACATCGTCGAGGCTCACACCGAACTTGTTTTCCGCCGAGCCGGTGGTGATCTTGGCGTGCCCGCCTGCACCGATGTCAGGGTTGATCCGGAGCACCGCCGCCTGCGTCATGCCGAGGCCCTGGGCAATGCGCGAGAGATCGTGAAGTTCGCCCTCGGTCTCGATATTGATCTGGTAGATGCCGGTCTCGACGGCGAAGGCCAGTTCGTTGTCCGATTTCCCGACGCCGGACAGGACAATCCGCGATGCGGGAATGCCGGCCGCCAGCGCGCGACGGATTTCACCTTCCGATACCGTATCGGCGCCGGCGCCGAGGCCCGCCAGGAAGGTCAGAACGGCCAGGTTCGAATTCGCCTTCATGGCGTAGAAAATC
>JBKDZY010000422.1:0-8326 GCA_047971765.1 Hyphomicrobiaceae bacterium
CACCTGTTCATCAAGGAATGTGAATGGCGCTTCAATCACCGCCCCGTTGCCAATCTCACCAAGGTTCTGCAACAGTGGTGGTTCAAGTAACGGCAGACACGCTACCTATGTCAGCCCCAAATTTTAATATCCTTGGTTCTGGCCGGGCGTGGAACAATTGTTGGGGCGCCCAGAGTTTTCGAGGCCGTTATGGAACACAATTGTTTGGTTAAAGACTTTGCGGTTGCCTGCCTGACGATGGCGTTTTTCTTGCTGGGGCAGGCTGGTTCCATGGCGCAGACGGTTCCGCCGGCTGCGGAGACCGCCCCGGCCGATGCGAATGCGCAGGCGCCTGCTGCTCGAATCGTCAATCGCGGCGATGCTGTGGTGACCGGTTTTGCGGGAACGTTGCAGCCTGGACCGGACCTTCCGATCGAAGTGCATCCGCTGGACCGGACCATGATCGACCTCGACGGGGCGACGGTTCGGGTCTTCGACCTGACGAAACTGGGGAGCGGTCCGCAGGGACAACTTTCTGATGCCCGGCTGAAGTTCGTGCTGAAGGCGCGGGATGTGGGGCATGTCTTCGGCGTTGCGTTCGACAGCGTGGACCCGGTTTCGCCCCCCAACATCTACCTGACAGCAACGTCTGTTTTTGGCCTGCAACTGGTGGCGCCGGGTGCGAACGGTAAAATGGAGCGCGTGCTGACCGGGAGGCCGGAGGCGCAGTGGATGCCGGGTCTTTTCGGACACGACAAGGGCGGCAGCCCCGGCACCATCTGGAAAGTGGACGGGCGGACCGGCATCGCCTCGCCGTTTGCGGAGATCAAGACCGGTGATCTCGAAAATTCCGGTGCGGGTCTTGGCAGCATCGCATTCGATCCACGTTCGCGTCACCTCTATGTGTCGGACCTGGAGACCGGGCTCGTCTGGCGGCTGGACATGCAGGGCCAGCTGCTGGATGTCTACGATCACGGGACACAAGGGCGGCCAGCGGCCGGGCAGGAGCTGGCGGCCTTCGATCCGGCAGTGCGCACCGACAGGACGCAGGAAACATTCAACACGGAAGTGCCCGATACGTGGGGCTTCGCACCGCCCGAACGGCGCGTGTTCGCGCTCGCGATCGCAAACAACCGGCTCTACTACAGCGTGGCCGAGGGGCCGTCGGTCTGGTCAGTTGGCCTCAACGAGGATGGCAGCTTCGCCAATGACGCGCGGCGCGAGATCACTGTGAAGGGCACGTCGACCGGAGACCAGATCACCTCCATCCTGTTTGACGGCCCAGGCATCATCTATCTGTCGCAGCGTGGCGGGCAGCTCGGGAGCTACGACTATCAAAGCTTCATGCGTCCGCAGGAAGCCAAGGCCATGCGCTATCGCTGGCAGGAACAGGAGCAGCGCTGGTCGCCCGACTACGAGGAATATGCCGTCGGTCTTCCGGCAAACTATCAGGGCAGCGTCGGCGGCATCGCGCTCAACTACGGTTACGACCGGTTCGGCTCCATCGACTACGGGCGGTGCCGGCAGACGCTATGGATCACGGGTGAACATCTGCGGGCCGGCAGCGACGTGACGCGGGTTGCGCGTGGCGGGCCTGAAAACGTTGATGGGCTGCAAGGTATCTACAAGAGCCGGGTGAAACCGCAGAACGCACCGCCGTTCGAAAGCTGGTATGTCGATTTCGATGCGAACTACAGCAATGGCGAAGGTTTCGGCCAGGTTGGCAATGTCGGGATCTTCAGTCCGTGCCAGGCGCATGTCACCTATTCGGCGGAGACCGTAGAAATACCGGTGTGGACCAAGGGGCCGGATCTCACGGTCGACAAGATCTGCTATCCGGGGCTGGTCGGTGGCCGTATCCGCTGTGACATCACCGTGCGGAACAAGGGAGATGCGCCAGCCAGCGGAGTCATCAAGCTGGTTGATGAAACGCGCATCCTGTGGGGGACCAGTGCGCAGGATCTGGTGCCGATCGCGCAGTCGCAACCTGATGGGCCGGGATGGACGTGCGCGGCGCTGTCGTCGGGAGCGTTTTCCTGTCAGCTCGATCCGGGTGAACTTGTCGCGGGGGCGTCCCGGAACCTGTCGCTGTGGATCGATACGCATGATCTCGTCGCCGCCGGCAACCTGGGCTTTCGCAATTGCGTGACGCTCGATCATCCGCACGGCAGGGGCAAGGTATGCGCGGAAGGCGGGACGGATATCGTTGTCGAGAAGTCGGGTCCCTCCAGATGTGCACCGGGTGAGGATTGTGCGTTCAAGATTAGGATGATCAACAAGGGGACGCTGCCGTTCGAGGGTGACCTGCTGCTGTCCGATCACCTGTTCCTGGGCGGTGCCTCGACACAGGCCTCGATTTCGGAAATCGAACCGCCGCTTGGTTGCGATGTGGCGCCCAATAAGCTCCCCTTCTCGTGCCTCGCGCATGTGAAGCTGGCGCCGGGCGAGATCCGGGAGCACAAGATCCTCGTGGAGATGCCGGACAAGTCGCCGGTCTGGGTGGCCAACTGTTTTGTGGCGACCGAGCCGTGGCTTTTGTCCGAGCCGCTGATCCTTGGAAATCTGCTGAAGCCGCTGAAATTCGGCGTCAAGAGCAACGATCTTCCGGGTGGGCATCCTGCCTGCGTCTGGCTTAAGATTGCCGACAAGCCGGTTGCGGCGCCCAAAAAGGTGGCTCCCTACATCGAGGAGATCGTCGAGACCTGGGGCCCCCGGGGTGGTTTCCTGCCGCCGCTGGCGGTGTGCGCCGATGGGCGGCGGCCGCTGCCGAACGGGCGCTGCCCCTGCCCGCGCAATGCGCCGTGGGATCCGGAGATTGGCTCGTGCCGGGCACCGCCGCTGTGCTGGAGCAGGGTGCGCCTGCGGCCTGATGGGTACTGCTGTCCGCGTGGAACGGTGTGGTGGCCCCAGACGGGACGCTGCCGGCCACCGCCATGGACGGGGTGCCACAACGTTGCACTGCGGAAGCCGGATGGCACCTGTTGTCCGCGCGGCACCCGGTGGCAGCATGGCGCCTGCCGCCCGGTGGATGGCAACCGGCCATGCAAACCCGGGTTCATCCGGATCGGCAATGGCTTGTGCGTCAGGATTCCGTACATTCCGCCTATCATTGAGCCGCCGCGCTGCCCCGACGGAAGCCGTCGGCTGCGCAACGGCCATTGTCCGCCGAAAGTCTGCCCACGCAATGCCAGGTTCAGTCCAAGAAGCGGGCGTTGCGAACCCCTCTACGGGGATGGCCAGTGCGGCCCCGGTTTTGTTCGCAGGCGGGGTGGCCATGGGTGCGAACCGACTGGAAAATGCCCAGGCAAATTTGTCCGCAACCAGGTCGGCTTGTGTGTGCCTCCCAAGGTGACCGACGTCGAGGGTGGTGGCATCCGGTGTCCGCTGGGGCAGCGGCGTATCGGTGGACGTTGCCTGCCGGGCGGTGTCGTTGGCCCGCGTCCGTTGCCACCGCCATCGCGCGATGGACGGGTCTGTCCGAAGCCGCTCGTGCGTAATGCGCAGGGCCGGTGTGTGGCGCCAGGCAGCGTCGGCGGCAGTCGAGGTGATTGTCCGCGTGGACAGCGGCGGGTCGGACGAGGGCGCTGCGTTGCGGCGACACCACCGGCAAGAAACTGGAAACCGGTTGTTTCTCCGACGGCCCCCAGGCGCAAGGTGGAACCGGTACGCCAACCGCCGAAGAAGATTCGTCCGACGCGCAAGAAAGAGGAGAAGGCGCGCCCGAAACGGCCGGCTCCCAAGAGGGTTCGGCGGCAGGAAAGCGAGCGCAAGGCGACCCGGCCCGTGCGGCGTGAAAGGAAGGCGGAACCACGGAACAGGCGGCAGCGGACCCGGCGTCAGCAGCCTGAGCAAAAGTCGCGAACGCGCGCCCGCCCCACGCCAAAACGCAGAGAGCGGACCAAGGCGAGGTCCACACAGGACGCACAGCGCCTCGGGCGCAGCCGGGACCGGCAACGGAGCAGGCGACGATAGAGCCGTTCCGGTTTGGCCGGAATCGGTCTGGCTTGTTTGCGCTTGCGGACCGTTTCGGCCAATGGCCGGGTCCTTCGCGAGGGCGGGGATCAAGCTCCGGGCCGCGGTTGCGGCCGGAGCATTTCCACCAGAAGAGGAAACGCCTTGGTTCTCGAGCCTGGCGGAACGCCACGAACGGGCTGCCTGCACGTCCACTGCAGGCAGCCAATCCGCGTTGTGGGTGGCGGCAGATGGTGGCGCTACGCGACCTTGTGGCCACTCCGGTGGGATTCGGGGGCGAAAATTGCAAACGCCACTCCCGACAGGATGATCAGGGCGGCGGCGATGTACAGTGATGTCTCGGCGTTGAACAGGTCCACCATCAGGCCGAGCGCGAGCGGGCCTACGACGTAGCCCAGATCGGCCATCATGCGGAAGAAGCCGAGCGCGGTGGCGTTCATGCCGGGCGGGGCCATGTCGGCGGCATAGGCCGCGGGCGCAGATCCGCCCACGGAGACGGCGATGCCCCAGGTGATGCTGGCTGCAACGAACCATGAGAACGACGGTGCAAACGCGAACAGGGTCATGGCTGCGCCGGTCAACATCGTGACGGGGACGATGACCGTCTTGCGGCCGAACTGATCGACAAGCCAGCCGGCCGGGTAGGTGGCGATAAGACCCGCGACGCTTCCGAGCATCATGGCGAAACCGATGCGGGCAACCGAAATGTCCAGGCGCTGGTGGGCGATAATGGGCACCACGGAAAACAGGCCGCCGGTGCGCACGAAGGCGTTGGCGAACACGATCAGGCAGACCAGGACGTAGCCGATGTTCCGGGTCAATACGCTGACGCGGTCCATGAAGCCGACCTTGGGGCTTTTTCCGGCCGATGAGCCCGACTGGCCGAGGTCACGGGTTTCCTTGACGGCAAACCAGGCGACGATGGTGGCCCCCAGGGCGGCGATGCCATAGGCGATGAACGGTGCTGCGAGGCCGTAATGTTCCGCTACGAGGCCTCCGGGAATGGGGCCGACGCCGACCGCGAAAATGATCGTTCCCTGGTAGATCGAGAGCATGCGCCCGCGGTTGGCGGGGACGGTGATGTCTGCCAGCACGATCTGTCCGGTGGTGACGATAAGGCCGGCGCCGGCGCCGGCCACGAAGCGGGCGGCAATGAACTCAGGGTAGCTCGTCGCCCACGCGCACCAGAGATTGCCCAGGGCCGAGATGAGGCCGCCTATCGCCAGCGTTGGGCGGCGGCCAAGGCGGTCTGATAGTTGGCCGGATGGCATGGCGACGAAGAAGCGCGCGAGGCCGTAGACGGCGACGGCCATGCCGATGGCGGAAGCGGGCACGCCAAAGGACTCCGCGTAGAGCGGCAATGACGGGATCATGGCGCCGAAGCCGAGCTGGTTGATGCCAACCAGCACGCACATCCATACGAGTACACGTTGCTCGAGCTTCATGCCGGATTGCCGCCTTCTTCAATCGAGCCCAAGCCGTGCGATCCCCGACAGGGCAGCCGTTGCGCGATGGCCGGGCCTTTTCGATCTGCCTGCTGATTACCAGGTGAATGTCATATGCACGGCTATCGGGGCGAGAACCGCTCCGAGGGGATAGACTATCGAGAGATCGCGTAAAGGGTGCGGCGGTGGTTGAGGCGTGGAGGTGAGCCGGGGGCCATCTCCACACCGTCATTGTAGGGGCGGACCGGCCAGCCGGGTCAAGCCTTGGCCCCGTGCGACACCGCGTTGCGCGTCGTTTTTATGCGACGGACGGTGCCGGTCTTCGAGCGCATGACGACGGTTTCCGTGTCGGCAAGGCCGTTGCTGTGGAAGCGCACGCCTTCAAGCAGGGAGCCGGAGGTGACGCCTGTGGCAGAGAAGATGACGTCGCCCGAGGCCATCTCGCTCATGGAGTACTTGCGGCGGATGTCGGGGATGCCCATCTTCCTGGCCCTCTCGATGAGGCCGCGGCGCTCCTTCTCGGAGTGGCGTTCAGGCGACAAACGGCCCTGCATCTGGCCGCCGATGCAGCGCAGTGCGGCGGCTGCCAGCACGCCTTCCGGCGCGCCGCCAGATCCCAGATAGATGTCGATGCCGGTCTGGCTGGGGTCGGTGGTCCAGATCACGCCGGCGATGTCGCCGTCGGGGATGAGGCGGATGGCGGCGCCGGCCTTCCTGACGCCCTCGATCAGCTCCTGATGGCGCGGGCGGTCGAGAATGCACGCGGTGATCTCGCTCATCGGTACCTTGCGGTGGGCCGCCATGTCACCCAGAACCTCGATGACCGGCCGGTCCAGGTCGATGATGCCTTCCGGGTAGCCGGGACCAATGGCGATCTTGTCCATGTACATGTCGGGAGCGTTGAGCAGGCCGTTCTCTTCCGAGATGGCGATGACCGCGAGCGCGTTCGGCATGTCCTTGGCACAGATGGTCGTGCCTTCGAGGGGATCGACGGCAATGTCGACCCGGGGACCATCGCCGGTGCCGACCTCTTCGCCGATGAAGAGCATCGGGGCCTCGTCCATCTCGCCTTCGCCGATGACGACCTTGCCGCGGATGGCGACGCGGCCAAGCTCGCTGCGCATGGCGTCAACGGCGGCCTTGTCGGCGCCCTTGTTGTTGCCCTGACCCCGCAGGCGCGCGGCGGCCACGGCTGCAGCTTCCGTTACACGCGCCACCTCCAGTACCAGAACGCGGTCCAGACTGTTCTTGTCGCCAGACATCCAAGTGTCTCCTTGCCCCGTTTCACCGGTTGGTCCGGTTGTTGTGCCGATTATGATCTTTGCCTGATTCCACTGCACTTCATAGTTGTTCTATGCGGATCATCTGAGGGCGGCTTTTCAACCGGCCATCCGTCGAAATGGCCTCCAGCGCGCTGCGGATGGCCGTTTCATTGGTTTCGTGGGTCGTAATGACGACCTGGGCGTGCTCGCCGGTGGCGGGACGGTAATCGGAGCCTGATGCGTCCTTGCGCGGGCGGCGCTGGACAACACTCTCGAGAGAAATGCCCTTGTCGGCCAGCTCCTTGCTGACAAATGCCATCACGCCGGGACGATCCTCCACAACTAGGCGAATATAGTACGCTCCCTGGTGTTCGCCGAGCTTTGCCCGTTGATAGGGTTGAAGTTTTGCTGCCGGAATACGGAACGGCGGCATGACGCCCCCAATGGCGATGTCAATGATATCTGATGCAACCGAAGAAGCCGTGGCGTTGGCTCCGGCGCCGGGGCCGACCATCAGCAGGGAGCCAACGAAGTCGGCGTCGATGGCGACGCAGTTGGTGACGCCCGACACCTCGGCGATGGCCGAGTTCTTGGGGACCATGGCAGGGTGGACACGCTGCTCGATGCCACTCTCGGTCTGCATGGCGACGCCCAGCAGCTTGATGTGATAGCCGAGGTCATCGGCTGCCTCGATGTCGGCGTCGGTGATGTGCTCGATGCCTTCGATCTCGATCTCGTCGAACGCCACCTTGGTTCCGAAGGCGAGGCTGGTCAGCAGTGCGAGCTTGTGGGCCGTGTCAAATCCGCCAATGTCGAACGTCGGATCGGCCTCCGCGTAGCCCTTCTCCTGGGCTTCCTTGAGGACATCAGCAAAGGGACGGCGGTCCTCCTGCATTGTTGTCAGGATGTAGTTGCAGGTGCCGTTCAGGATGCCGTAGACGCGGCTGACGCTGTTGCCCGCCAGGGATTCGCGCAGTGTCTTGATGGCGGGGATGCCGCCTGCCACGGCAGCCTCGAAATTGAGTTCGACTCCCGTGCTTTCGGCCAAGGTCGCGAGGGCGACGCCGTGTTTGGCGAGCAGGGCCTTGTTGGCGGTGACAACATGCCTGCCGGCTGCCAACGCCTTCTCGACCGAGGTCTTGGCGACGCCCTCGTCACCGCCGATCAATTCGACGAAGACGTCGATATTGGGGGATGTGGCCAGGGCTTCGGCGTCATCGAACCATTCGTACCTGTCGAGCTTGACGCCGCGATCGCGTTTGCGATCGCGGGCCGATACGGCGGTGACCGTGATCCGGCGGCCAAGGGCACCGGCAATGCGGTCGCCGTGCGCCTCGATCAGTTTCAGAAGGCCGCTGCCGACGGTGCCGAGGCCGGCGATGCCAAGTCTCATTGTCTCGCTCATGTTCTCTTTAACTTTCCGGGTCTCCGGCCCATTTTCGAGACGTGTTGGTAACACATGGTTCGGGTCGGGTACATTCTCCCGGCAGGACTTGCCAGCCACAACGCGCGGGGCGGTGATGTGCTTTACCGGACAACACGTTCCTTGACAGCGGTAATCTTTGGTATTCCTGGTCAGCTCTTGGCCGTCATGGGGATGATATTGTGCATGCTTTCCGGCCCCTGGGCCAGGAAGCGCTTGATGGATCTGGCGGCCTGACGGATACG
>JBKDZY010000423.1:0-3252 GCA_047971765.1 Hyphomicrobiaceae bacterium
CGCCATACTGGAGGCCCAGCGAGATGGCGATGGCGAAGTTGTTCATCAACGAGCGGAAGGCGGCGCCTTCCTTGTGCATGTCGATGAAGATCTCGCCGACGCGGCCGTCGTCGTACTCGCCCGTGCGCAGGTAGACCTTGTGCCCACCAACCGTCGCCTTCTGGGTGTAGCCCTTGCGGCGGGTCGGCAGCTTCTCGCGGTCACGCTGCGCGATGCGCTCGATGACGCGCTCAGCCGCTACTTCCGCCCGCTTGGCCGCCGGCTTGTCGGCAGTGAGTTCGGCCGCGATCTCGTCGGCTTCGTCCTCGTCGTCTGCCAGGAGCTGCGAGTTGAGCGGCTGCGACAGCTTGGAACCGTCGCGATAGAGCGCGTTGGCCTTGAGTGCCAGACGCCACGACAACATGTAGGCGTCCTTGCAGTCCTGCTCGGTCGCATCATTCGGCATGTTGATGGTCTTGGAGATCGCACCGGAAACAAACGGCTGTGCGGACGCCATCATGCGAATGTGGCTCTCGACCGAAAGGAAGCGCTTGCCCTTGCGGCCGCAGGGATTGGCGCAATCGAACACCAGCAGATGCTCAGGCTTGAGGTGCGGCGCACCTTCCAGCGTCATGGCACCGCAGACATGCTCGTTGGCGGCCTCGATGTCCTTCTTTGAGAACCCGAGGTGAACCAGAAGATCGAAACCCTGCTGGTCGAGCTTCTCACGCGGCACCTTCAACGTTTCGGTGAGGAACTGCTCGCCGAGCGTCCAGCGATTGAGCGCGAACTTGATGTCGAAGGCGCTCTTCAACGCACCTTCGAGCTTGTCGAGCGCATCACTGGTGAAGCCCTTGGCCTTCAGTGTCGTGTGGTTGATGGCCGGGGCCTGATGGAGCGAGCCGTGACCGACGGCGTAGGCTTCGATCTCGGCGATCTGCGCTTCCGAGTACCCAAGCGTCCGCAATGCGGTCGGCACTGCACGGTTGATGATCTTGAAGTAGCCGCCACCGGCCAGCTTCTTGAACTTCACCAGCGCGAAATCGGGCTCGATGCCGGTGGTGTCGCAATCCATCACAAGGCCGATCGTACCTGTCGGTGCGATGACGGTCGCCTGGGCATTGCGATACCCGTGCTGCTGGCCAAGCTCGATGGCCCGGTCCCAGGCGCGCATGGCGGCGGCCGGAAGGCGCTGATCCGGGCATGACGGATGATCGAGCGGCACCGGGCGCGTGGCGAGGCGCTCATAACCCTCGCCTTGCCCGTAGGCGGCACGGCGGTGATTGCGTACGACACGCAGCATGTCGCCAGCGTTCTCCTTGTAGCCGGGGAAGGTGCCAAGCTCCGATGCCATCTCGGCGCTGGTGGCGTAGGCGACGCCGGTCATGATGGCGCTGACAGCACCGCAGATGGCGCGGCCTTCCACGCTGTCGTAGCTGATGCCCGACGCCATCAGCAGGCCACCGATGTTGGCGAAGCCGAGGCCCAGGGTGCGATAGCGGTAGGAGAGCTCGGCGATCTGGCGGCTCGGGAACTGGGCCATCATCACCGAGATCTCGAGCACGATCGTCCACAGCCGGCAGCAATGCTCGAATGCCTCAACGTCGAACTCACCACCTTCAGGCTGGAACGCCATGAGATTGAGCGAGGCAAGATTGCAGGCGGTGTCGTCGAGGAACATGTATTCCGAGCACGGGTTCGACGCACGGATGGGTCCCGACTGCGGGCAGGTGTGCCAATCGTTGATGGTGGTATGGAACTGGATGCCCGGATCTGCCGATGCCCAGGCGGCATGGCCGATCTTGTCCCAGAGTTCACCGGCATTGATGGTCTTCACAACCCGGTTGTCGAGCCTGGCGGTCAGGTTCCAGTCGCGGTTCTCACGTACGGCATTGAGGAAATCATCCGTAACGCGCACGGAGTTGTTCGAGTTCTGCCCCGAGACGGTGAGATAAGCCTCCGAATCCCAGTCCGTGTCGAAGACGGCAAACTTGACTTCCGCGTGGCCCTGGCGCGCCATCTGGATCACCCGCAGGATGTAGTTCTGCGGAACCTGATCGCGGCGGGCCTCCTTGATGGCCCGCTTGAGGGCAGGATTGCGGGCGGGATCGTAGCAGCGCTCGTCGCGGTCGCCACCGGCGTCGGCGCTCTCGCTGTCACACGAGATGATGGAGGCCATGACGGCCTTCAGGCGCTTCTGGCACACCTTGGAGCCGGCCACCAGAGCGGCGACCTTCTGCTCCTCCTTCACCTTCCAGTCGACATAGGCCTCGATGTCAGGATGATCGACATCGACCACCACCATCTTGGCGGCGCGGCGCGTGGTCCCACCGGACTTGATGGCGCCTGCAGCACGATCACCAATCTTGAGGAAGCTCATGAGGCCCGACGACCGGCCACCGCCCGACAGCTTCTCGTTCTCGGCGCGCAGGGCGGAGAAGTTCGAACCGGTGCCCGAGCCATACTTGAAGAGGCGCGCTTCACGAACCCACAGGTCCATGATGCCATTCTCGTTGACGAGATCATCATCGACGGACTGGATGAAGCAGGCGTGAGGCTGGGGATGTTCGTAGGCGGATTCGGAGCGGGTCAGTTCGCCGGTGCGATAATCGACGTAGTAGTGGCCCTGGCCCGGCCCATCGATGCCATAGGCCCAGTGCAGGCCGGTGTTGAACCACTGCGGGGAGTTGGGGGCCCCCATCTGCATGGCCAGCATGTAGCGGTGCTCGTCGTAGAAGGCGCGGGCGTCCTCTTCCGATGAGAAATAGCCGCCTTTCCAGCCCCAGTAGGTCCAGGTGCCCGCGAGACGGTCGAAGACCTGCCGGCAATCGGTCTCGCCGATGGCCCGATCCTTGGCGGGGGTCTCGGCCATGGCCTCGGCATCAGGCACGGACCGCCACAGCCATGACGGAACCTGGGTCTCCTCGACAAGCTTCAATCGGCGAGGAACGCCGGCCTTGCGGAAATACTTCTGGGCCAGAATATCTGCCGCGACCTGGCTCCAATGCTCGGGGACTTCGAACCCCTCGAGACGGAAGACAACCGAACCGTCCGGGTTCCGAATCTCCGAAGTCGCCCTGCGGAACGAAATTGCCGCATAGGGTGACTTGCCGGCTTCCGTGAAGCGCCGCGTGATTTTCATTAGTTCCCCGCTATCCTTAGATGGCACTCCTTGGAAGTGCCCGTATTTCCACTTTTCAGCGGCCAGACCCAGGTGTTCCCACAACACCACGGCCAGCCACGCGAAGGCCCAGGCCTCCGCTGACACACAGC
>JBKDZY010000424.1:0-6346 GCA_047971765.1 Hyphomicrobiaceae bacterium
GATGCCCCGACCGTGGACATCGACCTCGATCAGGTCTTGATCGAGAAGGAACCGGTCACCATCATTCTCTCCGAGAAGGGATGGATCAGGGCCTTGAAGGGCCACCAGGATGACCTGTCCAAACTAGACTTCAAGCAGGGAGATGGCCTGAAGCGGGCGGTACGGGCGCACACGACCGACAAGCTGCTGGTGTTCACCACCAATGGCAAGTTCTACACCCTCGATGCCAGCCAGCTTCCGGGCGGGCGTGGGCACGGAGAGCCACTGCGTCTGTCGGTCGACCTTGAGGAGAGCGCCGACTTCGCGGAGCTTTTCGTGCACGAGCAAGGCCGGAAACTGCTGGTCGCCTCGACCTCGGGGCACGGTTTCGTCGTGAACGAGGACGATGTCATCGCCTCCACCCGAAAGGGACGACAGGTGCTCAATGTGGAAGCCCCGAACGAGGCGTGCGTGTGCGTCCCCGCCATTGGCGACCACATCGCAACCGTTGGCAACAACCGGAAAATGCTTGTGTTCCGCCTGAGCGACGTCAACGAGATGACACGCGGCAAGGGGGTCTACCTGCAACGGTTCCGCGATGGCTCGCTAAGCGATGTCCGCATCTTCGCCAAGGCGCAGGGCCTCACCTGGCTCGACACCGCGGGCCGCACCTTCACCCTGTCCATGGCCGACCTGAAAGACTGGGTTGGCGAGCGAGCCCAGGCAGGCAAGACAGTGCCGAAAGGGTTCCCACGCTCGAACAAGTTCGGACGGGCTTTCTAGGCCGGCCCCGGCAACGCCCGGATCGGTCTGGCTTGCTCGCGCTCACGGGACCATATCAGCCCGCGGTGGAAGGGCCCCAGCACAAACAATAGGACCCCCGCGAGATCTCGCCGGGGGTCCTTTTTCATATCCAGGCCCTGTCCCGCTGCAGTGCGGAACAGCCTCAGCCTCGATTTCAGGAGTTTGCTGCGGTCTGCACCGCTCCGCGACGCAGGTTCGCAAGCTTCTTGGCGTTGCGCCGCGCGCCAACCGTCACGCCGATAGCGCTGGTCGCCTTCTTCGGGGCAGCGGCGCGCTTGGCCTTCCGCTTCAATTTCATGGTATAGCGCATCGAGCGCGAGCCGCGAGCTGCCGGCATGGTTCTCTCCTCGAACGATGGCGATCATTGATTTGGCGTGATCAGTAATCGCAAACGCACCTAAAGACAAGGGGTTGCAGCCACGACATGCACGTTTGTGGCTGCTGCAGGCGGCTGCGTCACCTGTTTCACCGTGCCGACACGACGCCATTCACCACTCGGTCTACTTGCTGGTCAACTTCAACTCGATGCGGCGATTGCGGGCCATGGCCTCCGGCGTGCCTGACGCATCCAGGGGCGCGAATTCACCATAACCGGCCGCGACCAGGCGATTCGGGTCAACGCCCCGGCTGATCAGGTATTTGACGACGGAAATGGCGCGGGCCGCCGACAGCTCCCAATTGGACGGAAATTCCTGGCTTTGAATGGGCCGCACATCGGTGTGGCCGTCCACCTGCAGCACCCAGTTGACCTCCTTGGGGATCTGCCGCTGGATTTCCTTGACCGCTTCGGCAAGCTGATCCATCGCCGCCAGACCGCTCACCGAGAGATTGGACTGCCCGGACGGGAACAGCACCTCGGACTGGAAGACGAACCGGTCGCCCACCACACGGATGTCACGGCGCCCTTTCAACAACTCACGCAGGCGTCCGAAGAAATCCGACCGGTAGCGCTGCAACTCCTGCACCTGGCGGGCCAGCACCAGGTTGAGCCGTGCCCCCAGATCACTGATCCGCGCCTGGCTGTCCTTGTCCTTGGCCTCGGCAGCCTGCAGGGCCTCGTTGAGGGCCCCGATCTGGCGTCGCAGCGCCAGCAACTGCTGGTTCAACAGGTCCACCTTGGCAAGGGCTTCTCCGGATACGGCCTTCTGGGCGTCGAGCTCTGAGGTGACCGTTTTCAACTTCTCCTGGGCATCGGCAAAGCGCTGGTCTCCGAGACCTGCCAGACCGGTCAGCCGTTCCTTCTCGTTCTGGGCTGACGACAGGGAGGCCTTCAGGGAGGCGAGTTCATCCTCGAGCCCCTTGCCCTTCCCCTTTTCAAGGGACAACAGGCTGGTCAGTTCCGCAATCTGCCGGTTCAGGCGCTTGAGCGCGGTATCCTTGCCGGAAACCTCCTGGCCCACGAAGAACTGCGCGATCATGAAGATCGACATCAGGAAGGTGACGGTCAGCAGCAATGTCGAGAGCACATCGACATAGCCCGGCCAGAACTCGCCATGGTCGCCGCCGCGCCTGCCTCTGCCACGCGCCATGCCTCAAGCTCCCCTGCGCGCGACGCTTTCAGCGACATCCTTGAGGATGCCCGCAACTTCGTTCTGGCGCACGGCCTGCTCGTCGATCCATTCACGGACGACCTTCTGCTCGGCCCGCATCTGGCGCACGAGCTGGTCGACCCCATGGGCCAACTCCTTCACCGGCTCGGCCGCAGCCGCCAACTCGCCACTCGCCGGCGCCATGGTGTCAAGCTTGTCCGTCAACGCGACCACCGCGCGCTGCATCTCGTACACCGCGACCTGCATCTGGCGGGAACTGCCCTCCCCGCCCGACTGGCCTGCCGGGGTCAACTCGGTGATACCGGAGAGCCATTCTTCCAGCTCGTTATAGAACCGGTTGTGGGCATGGTTGGCCTGCAGTTCGAGAAAGCCCAGAACCAGAGATCCTGACAGGCCCAGAAGTGACGCCGAAAAGGCTGTGCCCATGCCCTTGAGTGGGGCCGCCAGCCCATTCTTCAGTTCCTCGAAGACCAGGACACTATCAGCCTGCCGCGTGTCGAGAGCGTTGATGGCGCCACCGACCGACTGAATGGTCTCGAGCAGGCCCCAGAATGTTCCAAGTAGTCCGAGGAACACAAGCAGCCCGACCAGATACCGTCCGGTCTCGCGCGACTCGTCGAGACGCCCCCCGATCGAATCCATGATCGAGCGCATCGATGTGGTCGAAAGCAGAAGATGGCCGGTGCGGTCGCGCAGCATGGTGGCCATCGGGGCGAGCAATACCGGCCGATGTGCAATCGCAAGCCCCGGATCCGCGATCCGGAACGCGTTGACCCAGCGCACTTCCGGATAGATGCGCGCCACCTGGCCAAATGCCCGCAGAATGCCGATCAACAACACCGCCGTGATCAACCCATTGAGCGCCGGATTGTTCCAGAAGGCCGTCTCAAGCTGCTTGGCGATGATGGCCACCAGGAAACAGACCAGCACACAGAATATGATCATGCCACGCAGGAACGTTCCCGGCGTGTTCAAGGTTCGGGCGTGGCTTCGCGTTGCCCCATCGGTCGATCGGACCCTTGCCATCGGTTCAGCGCCTCCGCATTTCCGCCTCGCAGACTGCCTGCAAATCTTGGCAATACTACCGCTGACTCGTGACGATAGGCCATGCCAGAGCCAGGGGACGCCGTGCAGCAATGCGCCAACTGTGCCCCAATGGTCTCAGACAAAGGATTTATCCCATGTCGAAGGGGCGGCAAAATGGGCAGTGTGACGGCAGGCTGGCACATCATGCGCACGCGAAGCGAACGTCGCACGCCTTGCATTCGGGTCAACGCATGACCCCGACAAGCTGTTTATGGATGCGCGCGTTGGCGGCGATGACGTCGCCGCTCTCAAGCATTGTGGTCCCGCCTTCGTAGTCGGATACGAACCCGCCCGCCTCGCGCACCATCAGGATGCCGGCGGCAATGTCCCATGGCGACAGATCGCGATGGCAGAAGCCATCGAAACGGCCGGCCGCCACCCAGGCAAGATCAAGTGCTGCTGCAGCCTGGTTGCGGGTGCCGGCACACTGCCTGGAGAGGTTTGCGATGTCCTTGGCATACTGGTCGCTGACCGTCAGGCCGCCAGAGGGCTTGCTGCAGGCCACGAGGCAGTCGCTCAACTGCCGTCGGTTGGCGACCCTGAGACGACGGTCGTTGAGAAATGCACCCTTGCCCTTCTCTGCCGTGAATAGGTCGTTGGTGGCCGGGTTGTAGATGACGCCAGCAACCAGATCCCCGGTCCGCTCCAGCGCGACCGAGATCGCGAAGTGGGGCAGGCCATGCATGAAATTGAGGGTGCCGTCGAGCGGATCCACAATCCACCGGTGGGTCTTGTCGGGCCCCTCGACCTCGCCACGCTCTTCCATGATGAAGCCGTAGCCCGAGCGTGCCTTGGACAGCTCCTCGAACAGTATCTTCTCGGCCTTGTGATCGGAGGCCGTGACAAAATCGCCAGGGCCCTTCACGGACACCTGCAGCTGCTCGACCTCACCGAAATCACGGGCAAGGCTTCGCCCCGCCTTGCGCACGGCAGCAACCATCACATTCATCAAGGCAGACGTCGGCATCGATCTTCTCACGAACTGGCATCGGCGATCGGAAGCCGCCGGGCTCCCCTGCTAGCGGCTTGGCCGCTGGGAGGCAAGCATCAAGCGCACATGGACGGCATTTGAAGCAGGGCTGCCCGGCCCCCCACGCGCCTAGGCCTCCCCATGGTGCGCCCAAAGGCCAAGCCTGTCCGGTCGTTGACTTTCTGCGCCGTGACCGTTTCTGTTGAGGCGCGCCCCAAGGCCCCCGCACACCGTGTGAGGGCCTGAACGCCAATCCCGGCAGGACAGGTGCGCAACTGGCAAGGGCCAGGGTAGATCAGTCTGCCACCCGCCCCGACAGCAGCCTGCACCGGAGCACCCCGCCCATGGCATTGGACCTGATGACATTCCCGGCACCTCGAGGACAAAAAGAATGAGAAACATCGCTGCCATGCATCCCGATGCAGAGCGCGTCAACGCTATCCTGGCCGAACTTGGCGCCAGCGGCCTTCCTCCGAAGACGGTGGAGGAGATGCGGGCCTTCGCACGCAAGCGGGCCAGGCGCCTTGCCGGCGAGCCGGCGCCGGTCGCCCGGGTCGAGAACACGGTTGTTGCCAACGGCGAGCATAGGGTGCCTGTCCGCATCTATTTCCCGGAGGAGAACCCGACACGCCCCCTGCCCGCCTACATCTATGCCCATGGCGGTGGTTTCGTGGTCGGCGATCTCGACATGGTGGATGCGGCTTGCCGCACAATCTGCAAGGACGCCGGCATCGTGGTCATCTCGATCGACTATCGCCTTGCCCCTGAGCACAAGTTTCCCGCTGGCCTCGATGACACCATCGCGGCAACCCGTTGGGTAAGGGCCAATGCTTCGGCCCTTGGTGTCGATGCGGGGAGGCTTGCCATAGGCGGTGACAGCGCGGGCGGCAACCTCGCGGCCGCCACCTGCCAGGCCGTCGCCGGTTCAGGGGATCTCGATATCCGGTTGCAGGTCCTCGTCTATCCGGTAACGGACCTGACATGCTCGCATCCCTCTTACCAGGACCTCGGGACCGGCTACTTCCTCACAGCCGAGCGCATGCACGCCTACGTGGCCCACTATCTCAACAACGCCGACGAGGCCCGCGATCCGAGAGCCTCGCCGCTGATGGCTGCCTCATTGGAGAAGCAGCCGCCGGCGCTCGTCATCCTGGCGGGCCTCGATCCGCTGCTGGACGAAGGCCAGGCCTACGCGCGCCGTCTGCGGGAAGCCGATATCGAGGTGGAAATCCACGAAGTGCCGGATCACATGCACGGCTTCCTCGGATGGTCCCGCGAAAGCGCGGCTGCCCGTGATGCGCTGTCGCTGATCGCCCGGCGGCTCAAGGAGACGTTGACGGCCTGATGTCGGATGGGTCCCCGTCGCAGCGGGCCCCACCGCAACCAGTTGCAGGCACACACCTCCGCACCAGCCGGTGCCCTCTCAAATTTGTGGTGGAGAAGATGGGGGTAACGGGGTGTCCAACGCCGTTTCCGGAGTTGGGGGCACAATTCACTGCCTCCAATACCGCCCCCTTGACGCTAGACTGGCAATAGAAAGTGAGTCGCAAGCTACAAAAAAGGGGGGAGCCCGGCCCATGAACGGAAAACTCATTGCAACCATGGCCGGTATTGCACTGCTCGGCGCCTGTTCCACAGGGCAGCAACTTTCACTGCCGACGGCTTCAATACCCCAGGCGGCGAGTTCTGAGCCCACGCGCGGCACCCCGGTCGTCAGCGGTCGCCCGGCGCGACTTTACATCCTGGCGGGCTTCAAGGAAGCGGACTGCAGCGCCGTTACCCCCATCATCACGGTTACGAAGCAGCCGCGGCTTGGGCAGGTGACACTCAAGCCCGGACAGTCCACCAGCATCGAGCATAGTGTCAGCGGCAAGTGCACCGGACAAAAGATGCTAGGTACCGGAATCTACTATACCGCCGCGCAAGGCAAGACGGGGGCTGTCAGCTTCGAGATCGA
>JBKDZY010000425.1:0-5534 GCA_047971765.1 Hyphomicrobiaceae bacterium
CTGGAGGTGATTGTGTCTCAAGCGTTCAGGGACCATGTTATCAGGTATCCAGCCTTCGTCCCAGGTGAGGTCAAGAGCAGGGAGGAGCAACCACCATGCCGGACCGGAAACAGAAGGGTCATACAACCGATGTCGATGTGCCAGGTGGGCCGAGCAGCGTGACAAAGGGCCGGTCGTCGTCAGCCGAGGTGGATGTTTTTCTCGAGAAAATTAAAGTCCTGGTGCCGGCCGCGGTGGGTACTGCGGGGTGTGGGCGGCTGATCTTCGCGATGGATGCAACCATGAGCCGGCAACCGACGTGGGACTTGGCGCTGGGTCTGCAAGGCCAGATGTTTGACGTTGTGCGCGACATCGGCGGCCTGGATGTGCAGCTTGTCTATTTTCGCGGTCTCTCGGAATGCCGTGCGTCGCGGTGGGAGTCCGATCCGGCGGCCCTGGCGCGATTGATGACGTCGGTTGCCTGTCGTGGCGGGCCTACGCAGATCCGCAAGGTACTCGTGCATGCACGGTCCGAATGCGAGAAGCAGCGGGTGTCGGCGCTCGTCTATGTCGGGGACTGCATGGAGGAGAATGTCGATGACCTGTGTGCGCGGGCTGGTGATCTGGCATTACTTGGCGTACCCGTGTTCCTGTTCCAGGAGGGACGCGATGAAGCGGCTGGCCGGGCGTTCCGTGAAATTGCACGGCTGACGCGCGGGGCCTGGTGTCTGTTCGATGCTGGTGCTGCCGATCAACTCAGGGAGTTGCTGCGTGCGGTTGCCGTTTATGCCGCCGGAGGATTCAAGGCCCTGGAGCGTCTGGCTGAACAGGGGCGCAACAGGGCTGCTCAACATCTGTTGACCGACATGAGACGCAAATAGTCGATGCTTGCCTTCATTTTCGGATTGCTCGCCCTTGTTCTGGGCCTTGTTGCGCTGCGTTGGTTCGCCAATGTCAGCCCGCACAAACTCGCGCATGTGCTGCACACGATTGCGGGTGGTGCAGCGGTCGCGGCGGCGCTTGTCCTGTTGGTGCGGGGGGCTCTCAATCTGGCGCTTCCACTGGGTATGCTCGGCATCTGGCTCTGGAGCAGTCCCAACAGTCTTGGGCGGTTCGGTGGGCCCTCAAAGGGGCAGACATCGCAGGTGACGACTGATCATCTCGAAATGGAGCTCGACCATGAGAGTGGCGAGATGCGGGGGCGGGTGCTCAAGGGGTTCTTTGCCGGGCGGCGTGTCGAGCGGCTGAAGCCTGTTGAACTGGCGCACCTGTGGCAGGACTGCCGTTTCGTGGATCCGGAATCGGCCCGGCTGGTGGAGGCCTATCTCGATCGCGTGCATCCGACGTGGCGGGATGACATGGCGCGGGCGGAGGCCGACTCACCCAAGGGGCCCGATGGCCGGATGACGCGGGAGGAAGCCCTCGAGATTCTCGGTCTCGAAGGGACGCCGGATGCCGAAACCATCCGACGGGCCCACCGTGAGCTCATGCTGAAGCTGCATCCCGACCGGGGAGGGTCCACATACCTGGCGGCTAAGGTGAACGAAGCCAAGGATGTGCTGCTTGAGGCGAGCGCGTAGGGCAAGCCCTGTGTCCTGACGGCATTGTCGCCGAAGCGTGCGTCAACGAGCCTTGGCGACCAGGCAGTCGTATCGGTTCCGGCGTAGCGCATTGCAGACGTTGGATGCGGTCAGCGAATCGAACCCGGTGAAGCGGGCCCTGTAGTATCGGCGTCCGCGTACCACGACTTCCGGCACGATGGTTTCCGCGTGGCCGAGCAGACCGGGCAAACCCTGTCTGGCGCGTTCGAGCTGGTGGCGGGCCTCGTCCTGGCTGCCGTAGGCACCGATCTGCACCTCGATGTCGCCTTGACGCTGCTGGTTCGACCCGGACTGCCGGGGGGCAGGCACATAGGATGAGGGGATCAGGGCGCTGCGCTGAGACATGCGGTTCGCCTGGGCCTGCAATGTGGACGGCTGCCTGCCGACGACCAGGCCTGACCGGGGCGCGGCGAACTGCTGCGGGGGGGCATAGGCCGTGGTCTGTTCCTGCTGCGGACCTGCAGCGAAGGGGACAACGCTGACCGTTCTCACCTGGGTGACATGAATGGCCGGGGTGGATGGATTTGTGTACGACGGATTGGGGTACGGCTGGCTGGGGTAGGCCGGATTGGCTGCCGGGCCTTCATCGGCCGCATCCTCGGTGGCTGCATACCGCTCCAGGAGTGTTGCCACGCTTTGCTGGCCACCGACGCGGCTTGCATACCGGACCCGCTGAAAGTCGTTCCCTACCGGACGAATAGGTTCGACCAGTCGCGGCGGGGCTGATGGGGGCGCCGGACGGCGCTGGGCCACGGCCTGGGGCCGAAGCCTGCGCCGGAACGACGGGACATCCGGGGTGCGGGTATGCGCCGTCGATGCGGTGGACATGGACCGGGACAGCAGGACCCGAACGCGCGCGTTGCGCTCGGAACTGCTGCGACCGCCAAAGACGACGACAATGACATGTTTGCCGTTGCGGCGTTCCGATGCCACCAGATTGAAGCCGGACCAGCGCGTGTAGCCTGTTTTCATGCCTTCAAGGCCGGGGATACGGCCAAGCAGTGTGTTGTGGTTGCGGTAGGTGCGCCCGCGGTAGGTGAAGCTGCGCAGGGAAAACACGCCAATGCGCCGCGGGAAATGGTCATAGAGGCGGATGGCCAGTTGCGCCATGTCGCGCGCGGAGGTCACCTGTTCGCGGTCCGGCAGGCCGTTGGCGTTGCGGAAGGTCGTGTGCGACATGCCAAGTTCGCGGGCCTTGGCCGTCATCATGCGGGCGAAAGCCTCTTCGGTGCCGGCGATGTGTTGTGCGAGCGCAGCCGCGACGTCATTGGCCGATTTGGTCACCAGGGCCTTGATGGCATTTTCGACAGTGATCGTTTGTCCGGGTTTGAGGCCGAGCTTGGACGGTGAGACGCTTGCTGCCTCCCTGGTCATCTCAATGGGTGTCGAAAGTCTCAGCTTCCCGAGCTCAAGCTGCTCGAAAACGAGATAGATGGTCATCATCTTCGTGAGGGATGCCGGATACCGTTCAGCATTGGAGTCGTCGGCATGCAGGACGCGGCCTGTATTTACATCGACGGCGATATCGGCATAGCGGCGGGCGGATGCCGGAGTTTCAAGGACGGTCAGTATTGCTGCGGCCGTTGTCGCCAGAATAGCAAGCGAGCGCCAACGCGCCCTATATCGGTGCCAATTGAACACGGTTCCCACCATCTCTGCCCAATACGCGGCTTTCGCCAGGCAGTACGCCTTACACTCAGCCCGCGTTCCCCCCGGCGCTCCGTTTTCACTGACGCCTTTCCGAGATCCGGAAAAGAACCATGTTTTTGGGGCGCATTTTGGGCGCGGGCTGTTTCCTGGATGTTGTCTCACAAATTGGCTACATCCATGTAAATTAGGATTGTTGCGCCGCAACAAAAATTGTTGACTGCATTGTGCAATGCATATAATCATCTCATTCGAGGGCAGCAATTCGGTACAGAGCGGGCCCCCAGATTTGGTTGTCTACGGCACATCGATTGCCGAAGGAGACATGGTTATGATGAAGCAATTCGAAGATGTGCAGCGCCTGAACCAGAATGGAATGGATGCTGCCATGAAAATGATGGGCGAGTGGGGCAAGAGCTGGCAGGCTATTGCTGCCGAGGTGAGCGACTACACCAAGCGCTCTGTCGAAGATGGGACGCAGACTGTCGAAAAGCTCATGGCTGCACGCTCGCCCGAGCAGGCTTTCGAGATCCAGTCGTCCTACGTGAAGCGCGCCTACGACGACTATATGGCGCAGTGCACGAAGATGAGCGGCATGTGTGCCGAGCTCGCCAAAGAGGCCTACAAGCCCTTTGAAAAAGCGATGCCGATGGGTCGCTGAACATGGTGCCCCGGCTTCGGGGCATCCTGACCAGCGGTAGACGAGGTACGTGTCCTTTGCGTTGGATACGCTCGCGCCCGAGATGCAGCCCGGCTTCGGCCGGGCCTTTTTTTTGCCCCTGTGGATACCCACATTGGGACCAGCGGCTTTGGCGGAGAGGTAAGCTGATTGCCACTTTTCTGGGTTTGCGAACAGGTGCATCCTGCCGGTAGGATGGTTGAAGCGAACACGGCTGGTGCCTCAAGCGAACCAACGGCTGGCCGTTCGGTCCGCGTGACTTGACCGGCGGAGACGAAGGATGACTGAAATCAGGGACACGGTGCGAATGTCCGACGAAGACAAAGGCAAGGGGGAGATCGGGATGGTGACGGCAAGTCCGGTACGATCACCAAGACACGCCCCAAGACCAAGCGTCCAAGTCTCTACAAGGTATTGCTTTTGAATGACGATTACACGCCCATGGAATTTGTCGTGCATGTGCTTGAACGCTTCTTCAACAAGGGCCGCGAAGAGGCGACACGCATAATGCTGCATGTGCATCACAAAGGGGTCGGGATCTGCGGTGTATTTACCTACGAGGTGGCCGAGACCAAGGTGACGCAGGTGATGGATTTTTCACGGCAGCATCAACATCCGCTGCAGTGTACGATGGAAAAGGAGTAGCTCCCCGGTGCCTTCCTTCTCGCAAAGCCTTGAGCAAGCGCTCCATCGGGCGCTTGAGTATGCAAACGAGCGTAGCCACGAGTATGCGACGCTCGAGCATCTTCTTCTCGCCCTGCTCGACGACCGCGATGCGGTGGCCGTCATGCGGGCGTGCAATGTCAATCTTGACGAGCTGCGCCGGCGTATCACGGCGTATATCGATACCGAACTCGATGGCCTGGTGCGCAAGGGTGCTGCCGATGCGCAGCCCACGACGAGCTTCCAGCGCGTCATCCACCGGGCGGTTGTGCATGTCCAGTCGTCGGGCCGGGAGGAAGTGACGGGCGCGAACGTTCTCATTGCGATCTTTGCCGAGCGCGAGAGCCACGCGGCCTATTTCCTCCAGGAACAGGAAATGACGCGCTTCGATGCCGTCCAGTATGTCAGCCATGGTATCGCCAAGCGGCCGGGGGCCACCGAGCCCAGGCCGGCGCGAGGCATCGACGAGAACGAGAAGGAAGAAGGCGGCGACGGCAAGAAGCAGGGCGATGCGCTGTCCAACTATTGCGTCAACCTCAACAAGAAGGCCCGCGAGGGGCGGATTGATCCGTTGATCGGGCGGGAGGCCGAGGTTCTGCGGACCATCCAGGTGCTGTGCCGCCGGTCTAAGAACAATCCGCTGTTTGTCGGTGACCCGGGTGTGGGCAAGACGGCGATTGCCGAAGGGTTGGCGCGCAAGATCGTGAAGGGGGAGGTTCCCGAGGTTCTCAAGGAAGCGACGATCTTCTCGCTGGACATGGGGACGCTGCTCGCCGGTACGCGCTACCGGGGCGATTTCGAGGAGCGGCTCAAGGCCGTGATGAAGGAGATCGAGAACTATCCGGGCGCCATTCTGTTCATCGACGAGATCCACACCGTGATCGGTGCGGGCGCCACGTCGGGTGGTGCGATGGATGCCTCCAACCTGTTGAAGCCGGCGCTGCAGGCGGGAACCGTGCGCTGCA
>JBKDZY010000426.1:0-7586 GCA_047971765.1 Hyphomicrobiaceae bacterium
TCTGCGGCGCCACGCTCCCCGCTGGCGGAATACGCAGCACCAGCCAATGCAGCGGCGCACAGAACAGCACATGCACGAACGCAAAGACGATATAGGCCCCCTGCCATCCGACATGACTGTAGAGCCACGCATTGATCGGCAGAAACACCGTGGACGTCAGCCCCGAGATCAACATCAGGCTGGTGATCGCCTGCCGCGCGTTGGGGCCGACGACCTGCACCAGGCCGGGCATCGCGGCATTCATCAGCATCATCGGCGTGGCGATCCCAAGCACCGCCCATCCCACCAGATAGCTGTAGAGATTCCAGGAATGGCCAAGCATCAGCAGCGCGACGGCGGCAATGAACGAACCCACCACCATCGTGCCTCGGGCCCCCATGCGATCGATGCGCCGCCCGGTGCTGGGAGCCACCAGGGCCGCAACCAGCAGTGTCAGCGCAATGCCGCCGAACGCCCACTCCCTGGCGATACCAAGGTCATGCGCGATGTGCGAACCGAAGATCGGCAAAGAGGAAAAGGTCGTGCCCCAGCCAATGACCTGGCTCACGCCGAGGCCGACGATGGCACGAAATGCAGGCTGGCGCGCAACGGAAATGAAAGCCGATGGGGAGGACAGCACCAGTCACACGCTCCTGCTGGACGCCTGGCGGCAGATCCTCAAGGTCACGGGTGAAGCGAAGTCGCACAGAACCGTGCCAAGCCACGACAAGCCAATCACAACTCGATCGGCAGCTGCGCCGCCGATCGCAAGCTCGGACCAATCTGGCATCCACGATCCGCCCTGGCAATTCCGGGTTTCACGCCCAACGAACGGCCATGCCCGGCCGCCTGATGCCATCCAAAGCCCCGCGCCCGTTACCGGCAGGCGGAGCTTCGCTTGACTGGTCAGGCCGCCTTGTCGGTCGCCATCGTCTCGGCAACCTTCTCGAAGCCGAGCAGCGTGAACAGGCCGAATGGCTTGAGTGTGGTGCGGCTGGTCTCGCGCAGGTCGTCGCAGACCATGACGCGCTGGACGTCGAACACAGGATGCCATCCCAGGCGCGAGGCGAACGGCGCCATCCGGCGCTCGACCCAGCCGCGAAGCCCATCATCCTGGCTGAAATGGTTGAGAAGCAGCACCTGCCCGCCCGGCTTGCAGACCCGGGCCATCTCGCGCATCACCGCAACGGGATCGGGCACCACGGTCAGCACGAACATGGCCGCCACCGTGTCAAACGAGGCGTCCGGGAAATCCAGCGCGCTGGCATCCATTTCGTGGAGGCCTGTCACATGATGCAGGTTCTGCTCCTGCACCCGTCCGCGAGCCTTCTCGAGCATCTCCGGCGAAAGGTCGATGCCGACCACTTCCAGATGAGGCTGGTAGTAGGACAGCGCAAGCCCAGTCCCGACACCGATTTCCAGCACCTTGCCGGTGCGGGTGTTCAGCCATTCGACGGCCTGCCGGCGGCCATCCGTCGTGAACCGTCCGAACGTGCGATCGTAGAAAGGGGCCCAACGCCGATAAGCGTCGATCACGCCATCCTCGTCCAGGCGATCGCCTTCGGTCTTGCCGTTCTTCTGCTCCGGCATCTTGCGCCCCAGCAGGCTGACCTGCCGCCTGTTCCCCTCACGCGTCGACAAATCCATGAAACATCGTGCTCCTTCAGTTCTGCCGATCCCTTGGCGCGGCGAGCGGCGTTCACCACTCACCCCTAGATTGGCTCGCGATCCCTCGTTCGCAAGCCTTCCTCGATCATCCGCGCGCACATCAGCTCGCGGTCATACCTTCGCTCGCAATCGAACGCGCGCCACCCCCTGCGGCAGCTGTCTTGGCTATCCAGCCGCCACCAAGCAGGCGCTGCTCGTCATCAGCGTCTGTGTAGAGCACACACGCCTGGCCGCGCGCGACACCATACTCCCCATCGTTGAGGAGCACAGCAATTTCGTCTCCATACTGCTCGATTATGGCTGCTTGCGGCGCATGAGTCGATCTCACGCGCGCCAGCAGTTCGCCACCCTGGGCAATAAAGGCCTCGAGCGGCATCTCACCGAGCCAGTTGAACTCCCGTAGCACCAGACGGCGCACAAGGAGTGCTTCTCTTGGTCCCACCACAACACGGCGCTTTTCGGGCTCCAGCCGGACCACATAGAGCGGCTCACCACTGGCAATGCCCAGTCCACGCCGCTGACCCACCGTGAAATGCATGATTCCACGGTGCTTCCCGAGTATACGGCCATCGATATGAACAATTTCACCCGCCTCGGCCGCATCCGGCCGCAGGCGCTCGATCAGGTCGCTGTACCGCCCACTCGGCACGAAACAGATATCCTGGCTGTCGGGCTTGGAGGCCACTGGCAGGCCGAATGCCTCGGCCAGCTTCCGCGTCGTGGCCTTTTCAAGCCCACCCAGCGGGAACCGGCACAGGTCCAGGTCTTCCTGCCGCGTCGCAAACAGGAAATAGCTCTGGTCGCGATCACGATCGACCGCACGAAACAATGCCGGCCCGTCATGGGCCCGCTGCCACTTGATGTAGTGGCCGGTTGCCAGCGCCTTGGCGCCCAGCTCCCGGGCAGCCGCAGCCATGTCGCCGAACTTGATGGATTGATTGCACGCGACACACGGGACCGGGGTCTCGCCCGCCACATAGCTGTCAACGAACCGGTCGATGACCTCGTGGCGAAACCGGCTTTCGTAGTCGAGCACATAATGCGGAATACCGAGCCGGTCAGCCACACGCCGGGCATCGTGGATATCCTGGACGGCGCAACAGGCGCCCTTGCGGCCTGTGGCAGCCCCGTGATCGTAAAGCTGCAGCGTAATGCCGACCACGTCCCAGCCGAGATGTGCGAGCAGACCAGCCACAAAGGCGCTGTCCACGCCTCCCGACATGGCAGCGACGATCCGGCTCCCAGGCTCAATGCCGTCCAGCGCTAGCTTCACAGCGCGCAGCTCGGTCGGAGAAAGAAGGCTCGTTAGCATTATCGTTGTCGCAGTGGGTCGCTCGCAGTCTCGATTGCCCTCACGGGACGGACTGAACCACTCGCATTCGCAAGCTCAAACACACCGACCGCATGGGACCCGTCAGCCGAGTGCCAAGCGAAAATCGGTTCGATTACGCCTCTTAACCGCAGTAAGGGGGCTCCTGCAAGCCAAACTACCGCTCAAACCCCTATTATTTCGGAAAAAGAGCCGTCATTCCGCTGGATTCAGCCTCCAACGGCTTAAGACGGCGTTTACGACCCAGGTTTCAGGCCGATCGGTCGCACCCATCTCGGCGCGGCATCTCGCGGCATGAGGGTATCGGTAGGATGCGCATCACGCTCGAACAGCGGCGCTTGTGCCCCCTGTCCCGTGTGCACCTGCTGGCTCTCCTGCCGATGCCGTTGGGCGAGCCGTTCATTGATGAGGCCGCGCACCATGGTGGCACCGACGAACAGCTTGGCTTTGAACACGTCCCAGTATTCCGCCCCTTCATCGCAAATCGTGCGGTTGCGGTCACAGAACGTGGCGGCCCGGTTGACCGCATAGGACGCCGTTTCAAAGAAGCGCGCCTGCTCCTTTGGATCACTGGGAAGCAACGCCACGATGAGCGTAAGCCAGAACGCAGAACGAATAAGAAACATCTTCCCCGAGCCCGTCTACAAGCCGATCTACTCTTTGGCCGGCAAGTCCACACCCCTTATCCCCGAACAACCTTCAGTCTAACCGACTGGCGTTTCATAAGTCTTACGCCCCCAACGAGCACTATCGCCGCTCTCGGGTAACCAAGCGTTAAACAAGTTCATTGATAGGATGGAAACCATAACAATTGGGGGTTCCCATCGTTTCACCGCGACCAGCTCCCAGGTTCCAGTTCAAGGTAAAGGAAATGCGGGCATGTCGCTCACCCCTTTCCAGGCGCGTATCGCACTGTCGACATTCCTGCTGGCCACAAGCAGCATCGCCATAAATCTGCTGGTGCTGCAGCCCGATGCCAAAGGCGGCAGCCAATACAGCGACCCCGCCAACTACGCCATGGACGCCGAACGCCTGCGCCGCCTGGCCACCGAGGCCGCTTCCGGCGCCGATCCCGGAACACCCCGAGCACCCTCCATCCTCAACGCCCCGAGAGCGCAGGAGCCCCCCCCTCCGCCATCCCGCAATCCGGTGACCGCGGGCCGCTTTGCCCCGTCCTCGGCTGCCTTCGTCGAAACCACTGTGCCGGACGTCGATGCCACGGTCTCCAGCACGGCCATTGCGACATCAATCCAGAGGGAACTCGATAAGCGCGGCTACAAGCCCGGCGCCATTGACGGAGCGGTGGGCCTCAGGACCCGCGCCGCGATCATGGCCTATGAAACCGACAATGGACTTCCTCTGACCGCCGAAGCCAGTCCCGAACTTCTCGCACATCTGCGTTTCGGCAGCTCTGCCCCCGGCAATGCGGTTGGCCTGGATGGCATGATCAAGCCACCCTCGGGCGATGCGGAGCGTGTCACGCACACCATCCAGCAATCCCTTCACCAGCTCGGCTACCTGCCAGCCAGTGTCAGCCCAGCCAATGATGAAAGCACCACACGCGCCATTCGGGAGTTCGAGATGGATTCCGGAATGATCCCGACAGGGCGCATCTCGGCAGCACTCGTCGCCGAACTCGCCAGACGCCTGAACCGGAAATCCGCGATCTGAACGGTTTGCCCGGGACATACGCTCCCTGAGGAGAGCGGCGGAAGTCGCTCGCCTGTTAATCGCCAGGCTCGGTGGGCGGCAGGCTTGGCAAGCGTGGACAGCCCACCATCCCCCCACCGCACAACGCCCCCTATTCGGTGCTTTCCGGCGCTTCTGCACCCTCATCGTCGGCAGAATCGTCGTCACCCTGGCCGTCATCGGGGATGCGCTCGACCGACACCACGTTTTCATCGGCATCGGTGCGGAAGATGCGGACGCCCTGCGTGTTGCGGCTGGCGATGCGCACATCGTGCACCGGCGTCCTGATGACCTGGCCGCCATCGGACACCAGCATGATCTGGTCCGTCTCTTCGATCGGGAACGACGCCACCAGCACGCCGTTGCGCTCGTTGACGACCATTGCCGCGATACCTTTGCCGCCGCGGCCCGAGGTGCGGTACTCGTAGGACGATGTCCGCTTGCCGAACCCGCGCGACGACACCGTCAGAATGAACTGCTCACGCTCCGAGAGCCTGTCGAAACGCTCGGGCGTCAGGTCTGTGTCATCACCGATCTCGACCTCGCCGTTGTCGTCCACCTCTGCGGTTGCGCCCTCATCCTCCACATCGCCGTTCTGCGCACGCCGTTGCGCCGCCGCCAGCTTGAGATAGGCGACACGCTCCTGCGGCGTCGCATCGACGTGATGCAGGATGGCCATCGAAATGACTGTGTCTTCGTCCGCCAGCCGGACCCCGCGCACGCCCGTCGAATCACGTCCCTTGAAGACACGCACATCATCAACGGCGAACCGGATCGCCTGCCCGAAGGCGGTCGTCAACAGCACGTCATCGTCAGCCCGGCAAATCCCCACACCAACGATGCGGTCGCCCTCGTCGAGCTTCATGGCGATCTTGCCGTTGCGGTTGATGTTCTCGAAATCGGCCAGGCTGTTGCGGCGCACATTTCCGGTCCGTGTCGCAAACATCAACTCCAGCTCGCTCCACGTGGACGTGTCCTCAGGCAACGGCAAAATGGTGGTGATCACCTCGTCCTGCTGCAGCGGCAGAAGATTGATCAACGCCTTGCCGAGCGACTGCGGCGTGCCGGCCGGAAGCCGCCACACCTTCTCCCGGTAGACCATGCCGCGCGAGGAAAAGAACAGCACCGGTGTATGCGTTGACGCGATGAAGATCTGCGTCACCACATCTTCGTCACGGGTCGACATGCCCGACCGGCCCTTGCCGCCGCGCCTCTGCGCCCGGTAGGTCGAAAGCGGCACCCGCTTGATGTAGCCCTTGTGGCTGACGGTTACGACACAGTCTTCCCGCTGGATGAGGTCTTCATCCTCGAGATCCCCGTCGATATCCAGGATCTCCGTCTGCCGCGGGGTCGCGAACTCGTCCTTGACCTTGCCCAGCTCGCCCTTGATGATCTCGACGATCCGCTCCCTGGACGACAGGATCTCGAGATAATCCTTGATCTCTTCGGCCAGCTTTTTCAGCTCGTCGCCAATTTCATCCCGTCCGAGAGCTGTCAGCCGCGAAAGCGTCAACGCCAGAATGGCGGTCGCCTGCTCGTCCGAAAGCCGGTAGGTGCCATCCTCGGCAAGCTTGTGGCGGGGGTCAGCGATCAGGTCGATCAATGGGGCCATGTCGCGCGCCGGCCAGGCACGCTCCATCAGCCCGACCTTGGCCTCCGCCGGGCTGGCTGAACTACGGATCAGCCGGATCACCTCGTCGATGTTGGCAACCGCAATCGCCAGACCGACCAGCGTATGGGCGCGGTTCCGGGCCTTCTTCAGCAGATACTTCGTGCGCCGGCTCACCACCTCCAAGCGGAAGGTATTGAACGCCTGGATGAAGTCCCTGAGATTGAGGCTCTCCGGACGTCCACCGTTGAGTGCGATCATGTTCGCGCCGAACGTCGTCTGCAGATCCGAGAAACGCCACAACTGGTTCAGGACGACATCGGACATCGCATCGCGCTTCAGCTCGATGACGACCCGGATACCCTCGCGGTTGGACTCGTCCCAGACATTGGCGATGCCTTCGACACGCTTGTCCCTGACGAGATCGGCAATCTTGTCGATCATCGTCTTCTTGTTGACCTGATAGGGAATCGCGGTCACCACCAGCGCCTCCCGGTTCCCCCGGATGGTCTCGGTGTGCACCTTGGCCCGCATGATGACCGAGCCACGGCCCTTGTGGTAGGCAGCAAGAATGCCACCACGCCCCAGAATGGTGGCGCCTGTGGGAAAATCCGGCCCCGGGATGATCTGCGTGAGATCGTCTATGCCCAGTTCCGGGTTGTCGAGCATCGCCATACAGGCGTCGATCACTTCACCCAGGTTATGTGGCGGAATATTGGTTGCCATGCCGACGGCAATGCCGCCCGCACCGTTGACGAGCAGGTTCGGAAATTTGGCCGGCAGGACCGCAGGCTCTTCCTCACTGCCATCGTAGTTCTCGTTGAAGTCTACCGTTTCCTTGTCGAGATCATCGGTAAGGTACTGCGAGATCTTTTCGAGGCGGCATTCCGTATAGCGGTAGGCGGCTGGCGGGTCGCCGTCCATCGAACCGAAATTGCCTTGGCCGTCCACCAGCGGAACCCGCAGCGACCAGTCCTGCGCCATACGCACGAGCGCATCGTAGATCGCCATGTCACCGTGCGGATGGTATTTCGCCATCACGTCACCGACGACACGCGCGGACTTCACGTACTTGGAATTCCAGTTCAGCCCGAGTTCCTGCATGGCGTACAGAATGCGCCGGTGCACCGGTTTCAGGCCGTCACGGACATCAGGCAGCGCACGGCTCACGATGACGCTCATGGCGTAATCGAGGTAGCTGCGCTTCATCTCATCGGAAATGGCGACCGGCCGGATATCGTTCGGCTCCTTTGGCGTCTCACCGCCACCGCCTGTCTCGCTATCTTCAGCCACGCTCAGTGTTCCCCTTAC
>JBKDZY010000427.1:0-1526 GCA_047971765.1 Hyphomicrobiaceae bacterium
TGACGTGGGGCGTGCCGCAGGCGACGGCGCTGCAGTTTTCGGATGACGTGATCGTCATCAACAGCTTCTCCAAGTATTTCTCGATGACGGGCTGGCGCGTCGGCTGGATGGTGATTCCCGAAGCCCTGGTGCGCACGGTGGAGCGGCTTGCGCAGAACCTGTTCATCGCGGCACCGGCCGTCTCGCAGGTGGCGGCACTGGGCGCTTTCGACGGGTTGGACGAACTCGAGGCCAACAAGCGGGTCTACGCGGCCAACCGCGCCCTTCTCCTCGAGGAGTTGCCGAAGGCGGGGTTGAGCGAGATCGTGCCGGCCGACGGGGCCTTCTATCTCTACGTCGACGTCTCCCGTTTCACGAACGACAGCGGGGCCTTCGCGAAGTCGATGCTGGAGGAGGCGGGCGTTGCCGCGACGCCGGGGCTCGACTTCGATGCGGCCCGCGGCGGGCGCTACATGCGGTTTTCCTATGCGGGCTCGACCGAGCGCATGGCAGAGGCGGCGCTCCGACTGCAGGGGTGGGCGCGGCTCAAGGGCTGAGCCGGTGGCGGTCAGGAGCCCTTTTGGGGTCGGGGAACGAATGCCCCTCTCGGCTGGCGCAGCACGGCAGGTGACAGGACTGGGGCTCGGTGCCTACCATTGGCGCATAGCAGCAGTCGGGAGACGCCAGAATGAAGAACCTCGAGGGTAAAGCGGGCATCGTCACGGGCGCGGGGCGCGGTATAGGGCGCGCGGTCGCGCTGCTGATGGCCGAGCAGGGCGCCAGTGTCATCGTCAACGACGTCGGTGCGGGCCGCGAAGGGCAGCAGGACAAGGACGATTCCGCGCGCCAGGTGGTCGCGGAGATCGAGAAGGCCGGCGGCAAGGCCACGGCCAACAACGACTCGGTCTCCGACTATCAGGCCGCCGGGCGCATGGTGCGCACCTGCGCCGAGACCTACGGCAAGATCGACTTCGTGGTGAACACGGCCGGCATGCTGCGCGAGCGCATGATCTGGAACATGACCGAGGAAGATTTCGACCTGGTCATCGGCGTGCACCTGAAGGGCACATGGAACATGTGCACGCACGCCACGAAGATGATGCGCAACCAGCGCTTCGGGCGCATCGTCAACTTCTCGTCGGATGCGTTCAAGGGCTCGGTCGGCCAATGCAACTACGCTGCGGCCAAGGCCGGCATCATCGGTCTCACCCGCACGATCGCCCGCGAGGCCGGCCAGTACGGCATTACAGCCAACGCCATGTGCCCGTTCGCGGCAACGCGCATGACCGTCAACGACGCGGTCATCGCCAACTGGAAGCGTCGCGTCGAGAACGGGCTGATGACGCAGAAGGACTACGAGAGCCGCATGCAGATGCCGGGGCCGGAGTACATCGCGCCGATGGTTGCGTATCTGTGCACCGACGCGGCCAAGGATGTGAATGGCCAGATCTTCCACGCGGAGTGAGGCCTCTATCACACGTACTACTACGGCGAGGTGAAGCGCTCGATCTACAAGTCGGAAGATGCGGGCATGTTCAACGTCGACG
>JBKDZY010000428.1:0-10444 GCA_047971765.1 Hyphomicrobiaceae bacterium
TCAGGAATGGATAACCGCAAGCCAGGACTCCGACGATCGCGGCCATGAGGAGATTGGTGGCAGCCAGTGCGAATTCTCCATGTCGCTCCTCTTCAAGGCAGCGAACCACGTAACTGATGACCGGCAAGCCTTGCAGGACGCGGGCAAGGATATTGGGCCGCGAAGTTTCTTCGCTCGTCATTCTCTTTCCCTTGAGGTCGGATTGAAGGGTGAGGGAGCGGCCAGGCCGGAGAGACCCGGCAGCTCACTGCGGCTGATGATCGGACGCAGCGCTTTGGCGCAGCCCGTCCATGCGATCAGAACTTCACTGTCAGCCCGGCATTGAAGGAACGTCCCATTCCGGGCACGGGCCCAATGCGTCCGCCGTCCGCCTTGTAGTCCGCATAATCAGCTCCTCCCAATGGATCGTAGTAGAGTTTGTCGAACAGGTTATCGACGCCGAGTTGCACGCGGAAATTCTCCCACTCGTAGGCGGTTTTCAGGTTGACCAGCGCATAGCCGGGTGTCCTGAACTCGTTGCGGTTGAGATCAACGCGATCCTTGTCATCGACCGCGACCAGTTGGACGGCGTTCGACCAGCCTCCGAGCTTATGGGAGAGTTCCAGTTTCGCGTTGAGCGGCATGATGTGGTAGAGGTCGCCGCCATCGGTGCGCTCTCCATGAACGTAGCCGATCACGCCGGACAGCATGAACTTGCCGATGCTGGGCCCTGCGAAGAGGTTGGTCTTGCCAGAGATGTTGACGCCATAGAGTTCAGCGTCGTGGTTGGCGAACCTGAGCTTGGCAAACGTATCGCCTTGCTTGTCGCGAAAACTCCCGAACCTGTCCACGTCGATGAAATCGTCAACATAGGTGTAGTAGGGCGTCACCTTCAGCTCCCACGCATCCCGACCTTGATCATGAAATCCAGCTGTGAAGCTGAATGTGTTGGCGATTTCGGGATTGAGATCCAGGTTTCCGACGTAGCCGTTGGCGTCGCCGAACCAGCCATTCATGCTGGCAGACATGTTGCCGACGCCCCAGGAATAACGCTCGTAGAGGTTGGGGGAGCGCGTTTTGCGTGCGTAGCCTGCCTCGAACAGCGTGTTCCTTGTCGGTTCGTAGCGGGCGAGCGCAGTGACATCGAAGTTCACATCCGACCTGCTGTGGTCGACGGCATTGAATGCCCTGGCCGCAGTGAAGTCAGGGGCGCACATCATGCCCATCGAGCAGTAGGACTGGACGTTGCCGGTATCCATCCAGATCGTATCGTTGCGCACGCCGAGCAGGGTCGACCAGCCCCGGCTCCACTTCTCCTCCCATTCAACGAAGGTTCCGAGACGTGTACGCTCCCCACCATTGATGTTCTTGTAGTCGTTCGGTCCCATCATCATGTTGCCGGGAACGGCTGGCCACCAGTCGTCGACCCTTTGTCCGCGCAATTCGTTGCCGACGCGGATCGTGCTCCAGGGTGTGATCGGGAACTCAGCCTTGATCGAGTAGCCGAAATCCTTCTGCCGCACCTCCATGGGCATGTCGCCCGGCATCTTGTCGCGAAGGAAATTCATCTCGTGGCTGGTGTGCTGGAAGTAGACGCGCGCCTCGAGCAGTCCCCAGTCGTAACGGTTGGCATACCTGGCATTGAGGAACCAGGCCGTGTTGTCGACCATATCCATGCGCTGATTGACGAAGCCCTGGTAGGGGATCGTCTGCAGGCCTGCCTGAAGCATGAAGGTTTCGGCACCGCTGCGGGTGTTGAAGGTCAGCTTCTGGTTGCCACTCTCGTATTCGGTGGAGCGAACTTTCGGCCCATCGTCGCCACGGTCGTAGTTCCGCGCGCGGGACCAGGCGCCGTCGTAGCGGATGCTGGCAGTGCTGGTCGCCATCTCGGCATTGCCGGAAACGCCGATGCCGTCGCCATTGCTGCGATAGAATGTCGATATGCTACCGGAAGCGCGGACCCTTTGTCCCTCGGGACTGTAGCGGGCTCCCGGGGGCTCGACGATAATCGTTCCGGCAATACTGTCGCCACCTTTCGAGACAGGGGACGGGCCGTTCACAATCTCGACGCTGCCGATCTGTGAAGGATCACTGTAGGACAGCGCAGGGTTCATGTGGTTGGCACATGCGGCAGCAACAGACATGCCTCCATTGACGATCAGCACGCGATCGTCAGCGAGTCCATTGATCACGGGCAGGCTTGAGACCCCGCCAGCCTGATACGCGCTCACGCCCGGCGCAGTGGTCAACAGGGACGTCAGGTCGTTGGTGGAGACAGCGCCGCTCACGAAGGTCTGTCGATTGAGGGTCGTGGTGGCTGCAGGAACCGCCAGGCCGGTGCTGCCGAACTTTGGAATGCGGCTCATCGGGGCAGGGCGTGCAGGCTGGGTCGCGGCGACGGAAGGCGCTGGTGGTGCTGTCCGTGAACGCTGGCTTTGCCGGGATTTCGGCCGGGTTTTGGGTTTTGCCCGAGCTTCAACTGGTGTCGGTTGCGGTTCTGGTCTGGCCGGTTCCGCAATTGGCGTGGGCTGGGCTTGTGGAGCGGGTGGTGGTGCAATCTGAACCGGGGGGAGCTGCGTGCCCGGCGCTGTGCTGGAGGCAGGCGGCGATGATGGTGCCGATTGTGCCTGGGCCTCAGCTATCCCCACCGTTGTCAGGAGTGCGAGAGCACTTGCGGTAGCCATCAAGGCGTTGCATGGCGACGGCTGCCGCCGATGTTGGTGCCGTATCAATTTAGATGCAGTTTGGCGTGTCATATGCCCCCCCCGAGGGTGCTTGTGCGCGTTGCGCAGGCGAAATCGCCTGGCGCCGCGAAATGCTGAAAGATGAAGAGAGGCGGCGCGGTTGCGTTTGTCCGGAAGGATCGCACCGCCTCTTTGGCGCCACGTCAGGAACCGCGGCGATCGACAACCGCGAAGGTTCCTTTGGCATCTTCGTCTGGTTCTGAAGCTGCGTTCGCCTGCAATGCTGCGATGATTGCCAACGCGCTGATGCAGATGGCCAAGGCGATATCCATCCAGTACCCGCGTGTCTTGCCTCGCAGACCGTGGCGCACACAATCGACGGATTGCATGGGGTGAAGCCCTGGTTTGCTTGAAGATGCCGGCCTTTCCCTGTTCCATAAACGCGCCAGCAATTTTCTATGCTGGAAGGCTCATGAGAAATGCGAAGGCCGCTTTGGCGTTTCTCAGGCGAATGCGGGTGGGGCGCGGGTGGGTGGCCTCAGCCGCTGCACGGGCGGTGGAAGCAGGAAAACCGCGCGGATGACCTGGATGCGCAGCACGGTGACGACTTCGGGCTTGTCTATCCGAAGATCGAGGGCAGGAAGGAGCGTGACCGCCGCCACGGCCCCCTTGCAGATCGGGCATCCGGTCGGGCCGCCGGGGTTTTCGCTGGGTATGCCAGGGTCGGCCGGATTGTTGCGATCCGCGGAAGAAAGTGCATCGCCGTTGTGGCAAATTTCCGACAAGGCGATCGCAAGGGCGTTGCGCTCCAGAACAGATCCGAGCATCGCCGCATTGTGCCAGGTCAGCAGCCCGGCGTGGATCATCACACCGATAAGCGCTAAAGCACGTGCTATCCTTTGCCAGCGATGCAAACCGGTGCCCTCGACGAAATTCCGATTCAGTCCGGATCGACAGAATGCATGTCGCTTCAGGTGCGAACAATAAAAAAACAATAATGCCCGTGATTTGAGCGCAATTGCCGCAATCGGCGAAAAACCGCGACTCTTCCGGATGCCAGGCGCGAGGCGTTTGTTGCGAGCAGCACTTTCAGTGTCGCTTCGCCCGTCCCCTCAATGCGCGACAGGCAACAAGCCGGCGGCTGCCTCTCGCGATGCGGGCCCGTCGCCCGATGCCGGCGCAGCGTCTATTTTCGGGTTCGCCGGCGGACCTTCGCTTGCTGCTTTGCATAGTCCCGCCCGACTGCTTCGAGGCCGCCGATGGCGAAGCTGTAGAGATGATCGGCCAGCACGTCTCGCGGTCCGCGCAGCACGTCTTCCGCGATGACGGGCATGCTCTGCCCGGCCACCATCAGCATGGCGCACGGCGCGCCGACGCTGATGAGACAACGGCGCAAGGCGAGATCGCCAAGAGGAATCGCGGTGATCTCGCTCAGGATCGTGAATACGATTTCCAGCTTGGGCAGGATCTCGTTGCGCTCAAGGGCGCGAAGATGGGGGGAAGGGGAAAGTATCTCCCTGCTCAGCACCTTGGCGTGCCAATCCTGGTGATTGGTCGCGCCAGTCACCAGCCCCTCGATTATTCGTCTCAGCTTGTCGCGTGCGGTGTCGTTGGTGGCGACGATCCGCTGCAACGCCTCGATATTGATGAAACGCCGGTGAGCCTCGATCAGCACGGCCTCGTAAAGGCCGCCGCGGCTGCGGAAGTGATAGTTGATGGAGGCAAGATCCACCTCTGCGCGCGCCGCGATCGCCTTGCTGCTTGTCGCCGCGAATCCCGACGCCGCGATGAGTTCCCCGGCCGCCTCAAGAATACGGTTATAGGTTGCTTCACCGTCGGCGCGCAGCGCGCGTGGGGCTTTCGTCATCGGCACATCCTGCGGCATTTTGGGATTTGTTATTGGACTTTAATATTTGTTTAGTCTAATGTCAATTTAGAATTAGAGTGTGGCATCGCGAGATGCCAGGCCTTGATGCATGTCCCGGAAAGCATGGCTCATGAAAAAAGCTGTCATTCCCCTGCTGCTCCTTGCTGTCGGTGTCGCCGGATGGTTCTGGTGGAGCGGCCGTGACACCGGCGCCGCCGACGAACTGACCCTTCATGGCAATGTGGATATCCGCCAGATCTCGCTGGCTTTCGACGGCAGCGGTCGGATCACCGAGCTGTGTGCGGAGGAGGGAGACCAGGTCACCGCTGGCGAACTCCTCGGTGTTCTGGACACAAGGTCGCTGGAGATCCAGGCGCGGCAGGCGGAGGCGCAGGTCGAGGCGCAACGCCAGACCTTGCTGCGCCTGCGCAACGGCTCGCGGCCCGAGGAGATCACGCAGGCGCGCGCCCAGCTGGCATCGGCCCAGGCCACGGCCACGCGCGCCGATCTCGATTATTCCCGTGCAACACGCCTGCAAGCGAAAGCCGATGGCGTGATCACGGAGAAGACCGTCGATCAGTCGCGGGCGGACGCCAAGGCGGCGAACGCCAAGGTGAATGAGCTGCGCGCCGTGCTGCGTCTTGCCGAACTCGGCCCGCGCGTGGAAGACGTTGCCAACGCCAAGGCACAGCTCAACGCCTCTGAAGCCTATCTCGAATTGCTGCGCTACCAGATCAGCCAGGGCCAGTTGCGCGCCCCGTCCAACGCCGTGGTGCGCTCACGGCTGCTGGAACCCGGTGACATGGCAACGTCCCAGAAACCGGTGTTCGCGTTGGCGCTCACCGAGCCGAAATGGGTGCGTGTCTATGTGCGCGAGGCCGACCTCGGCAGGATCAGGCCGGGCATGGAGGCGGGCGTATTCACCGACAGCCGGCCCGATCAGCCGGTGCCCGGCAAGGTGGGCTACATTTCGTCCGTGGCCGACTTCACGCCCAAGGCGGTGCAGACGGAGGAACTGCGTACCAGTCTCGTCTACGAGGTGCGCATCATTGTCGATGATGGCGCCAACACTCTGCGCCTTGGCCAGCCGGCCACGGTCCGGATCCATCTCGGGGCAGCGTCATGAGCGATGATGGCATCACTGTCACCGTCGAAAAGCTGCGCAAGATCTTTCCCGCCCCCGATGGCGGTACCGTCGTGGCCGTTGACGGGATTTCCCTGGCCGTGCGCGCCGGCGAGCTGACGGCGCTGGTCGGGCCGGACGGGGCCGGAAAGACGACGCTGATGCGCATGTTCGCGGGTTTGATGAAGCCCGAATCGGGCTCGCTCCACGTTCTCGGTACCGATGTCGTGGCGGATGCGCAGGCGGTGCAGGACCGCATCAGCTATATGCCCCAGCGCTTCGGTCTCTACGAGGACCTGAGCGTGCAGGAAAACCTGGATCTTTATGCCGATCTGCATGGCGTGCCGCAGGACCAGCGGCGTGAGCGTTTCGCCCGAATGCTCGAGATGACGGATCTGGCGCGCTTCACCGCACGCCCGGCAGGAAAGCTGTCGGGTGGCATGAAGCAGAAGCTGGGTCTTGCCTGCACGCTGGTACGCTCTCCCGATCTGCTGCTTCTCGACGAGCCGAGCGTCGGTGTCGATCCCTTGTCGCGTCGCGATCTGTGGAAGATCGTGCAGCAGCTCGTCGACGAGGAGAAGCTGAGCGTCATCGTCAGTACGGCCTACATGGACGAGGCAGAGCGATGCGCGCAGGTGTTCGTTCTCAACAACGGACATCTGCTGGCGGACGGGCCACCGGCCGAGTTGCGCAAACGGGCCCGCGGCCTGACCTTTACGGCAACGCCACCTGCGGGCAGGCCGGCACGAGAACTACAGGCCCGGCTGATCGACGAACCCGGCGATGTCATTGATGCGGTGCCGAGTGGAGGTCGTGTCCACTTCATCCGGCGCCCTGAAGCCGATCCCGGACGGATTGCCTCGATCCTGCATGACGCCCCCGCCGAGGCACGCCCCGAGGAACTCGAGGACGCCTTCATGATGCTGCTGCGCCAGCACGAGGACGGCGCCAGCGACGCGCCGGCAGCGCCCGTCGCCATGCCGCCGGTCGCCACGGCAAGGGGAGAGCGCGGCAAGCCTGTCATTGTCGTCCGCGACCTCGTGCGCAAGTTCGGTGATTTCACGGCCGTCGCCAGCACCTCCTTCGATGTCGCCCACGGCGAGATCTTTGGGCTGCTTGGCCCGAATGGCGCAGGCAAGACGACGACCTTCCGCATGTTGTGCGGCCTGCTGCCGGCGACCAGTGGCCATCTCGAGGTCGCGGGCCTCAACCTGCGCAACGCGCGCGCCCAGGCGCGCGGGCACATCGGCTACGTGTCTCAGAAGTTTGCACTCTACGGCAATCTCACCGTGCGCGAGAACCTGGAGTTCTTTGCAGGCGCCTACGGCCTCAGGGGAGGCAGGCTGAGAACACGCGTGGCGGCATCGCTCGCCGAGTTCAATCTCGACCCTTCGGTCGTAAGCGGCATTCTGCCCGCCGGCTACAAGCAGCGTCTCGCGATGGCGGCAGGTCTCGTGCACGAGCCGGACATCCTGTTCCTCGACGAGCCGACCAGCGGTATCGACCCCCTCGCCCGTCGTGCCTTCTGGCGGACCATCACGGCGCTTGCCGAAAGCGGCGTGACAATCATCATCACCACGCACTTCATGGAAGAGGCCGAGTATTGCGACCGCATCGCCATCCAGGATGCGGGCCGCCTGCTGGCGCTCGGAACGCCGCGTGAGGTGCGCGATCTCGCCGGCGATGGGGGAGTGGACATGAATAGCGCGTTCATCGCCATCGTCGAGCAGTCGCGAGCACACCTCGAGGCCCAGGGAGCGGCCGCATGAGCACGTCCGGTTTCGCCACGCGGCTCGTCGCCCTGACCCGCAAGGAGACCCGGCAGATGCTGCGCGACCGCAGCAATTTGATCGTTGGCCTCCTGTTGCCGGTGGTGCTGATCCTCCTGTTCGGCTACGGCATTTCCTTCGACGTCAAGAACGCCCGCATCACCGTGGTCCTGGAGGACAGCTCGCCGACCGCGCGCAATGCCGTTGCCGGGCTCAAGGGCTCGACCTACCTTGCACCCACATGGGCAACATCGATGGAACAGGCTGTGCGCATGATCCGCGCCGGCCGGACCGATGCCATTCTGCGCGTGCCGAGCGACTTCTCGAGACGTCTGGCCGCCGGCGATGGCCGCGTGCAGTTGCTGCTCAACGGCGTCGATTCCAACACGGCCAACACCATCGAAGGTTATGTCAACGGCGCGATGGCGGTAACCATGGGACGGCGTGCCGATCGTGCAGGCAACAAGCCTTCTGGGGTCGGTAGCGTGCTCATCGTGCAGCGCATGTGGTTCAACGAGCCAGCGGATAGCACCTGGTTCCTGGTGCCTGGCCTGATCGTGCTCATCATGACGCTGATCGGCGCGTTCCTGACGTCGCTGCTGATCGCGCGCGAGTGGGAGCGCGGCACGCTGGAAGCCCTGTTCGTGACCCCGGTGCGCCCATTGGAACTGGTACTGGCCAAGCTGGCGCCCTACCTCGCGGTCGGCGCCATCGATCTCGTCATGTGCCTGGTGGCGGCGAAGCTCCTGTTCGATGTGCCGATGCGCGGCTCGCTGTGGATCATCATCGCGGCTTCACTGCTCTATCTCTTGGTGTCCCTGGCGCTTGGACTGCTGATATCGGGCGTCATGCGGAGCCAGTTTGCAGCCAGCCAGATGGCGCTGCTGGCGAGCTTCCTGCCGGCCTTGATGTTGTCCGGCTTCGTCTTCGACCTGCGCAATGTGCCTCCGGTCATCCAGGTGGTCAGCCAGCTCCTGCCCGCAACCCACTTCATGGGGTTGATCAAGACGCTGTTCATGGCTGGCGATTACTGGCCGGGTATCCTGCGCGACTGCGCGATCCTGGCGCTCTATGCCGTAATCCTGGTCGCACTGACCCGCCGATCTCTGGCCAAGAATTTGGATTGAGCCCATGCAGGCAGTCATTGGCTACATCGCCCAGATCGCAGCGCTGTTCCGCAAGGAGATCCTTGCCATCGTCAAGGACCCGACGAGCCGTGCACTGCTCGTCATGCCCGCCCTGCTGCAGTCCCTGCTGTTCGGCTACGGAGCAACCTACGATCTGACACATGTGCCCTATGCGGTCCTCGACCAGAGCCGCAGCGCAGCGTCCACGGAGCTGTTGGCGCGGCTCGACGGCACCGGTGTCTTCGAGCGGGTCGCCACCTTGACTTCATCCAGCCAGATCGCCGGCATGATCGACCAGAGCAAGGTCATCCTTGTCGTCAGCCTGCCGTCCGACTTCGAGTCGCGCCTTGCATCAGGCCGCGAAGCGCCGCTGCAGCTCATCCTCGATGGCAGGAATTCATCGACGGCGGGGCTGGCGTCGCTGTACGTCGCTTCGATCGTCTCCTCCTACAACAAGTCGATCGGCGCGGTGACGCCGGTGACGATCGTGAGACGGTCGTGGTTCAATCCGAATCTGGAATCGCGCTGGAACCTGATGCCCGCCCTGATCGCGTCCTTGAGCATGTTGCAGACGCTCATGCTTGCCGCCTTGTCGGTGGCGCGCGAGCGCGAGCAGGGCACCTTCGACCAGTTGCTGGTGACGCCGCTGACGCCACTGCAGATCCTGATCGGCAAGGCATTGCCCTCGATCCTGGTGGGCCTGCTGCAGTCGACGATCATCTTTCTCATCATTCTGTTCTGGTTCCAGGTGCCGATGAACGGGTCCGTCTGGCTGCTCTATCTGGGCCTGGTTGGTTTCACAACGGCTTCTGTCGGCCTCGGCCTGTCGATTTCGGCGGTGGCGCTCAGCATGCAGCAGGCCATGCTCTACACCTTCATGTTGATGATGCCATTGATGCTGCTGTCGGGGCTGCTGACACCGGTGAGCAACATGCCGGAGATCCTGCAGGTCGCGACCTATGCGAACCCGCTGCGGTTCGGCATAGATCTCGTGCGGCGCGTTTATCTGGAGGGCGCGGACCTGCCCGATGTGGCGTTCAATTTCGTGCCGCTCATGGTGATGGCGGCGATCACCCTTCCGCTTGCGGCCTGGCTGTTCCGCAATCGTCTGGCGTGATCCTCCGCCTGTCACCTGTCACCTGTCACCTGTCACGAATGCCGGCCGCAAGGGGCGCTGTCAGGACTTGTGGTTCTGCACCCAGGCCACGAAACGGTCCATCCAGCCTTGCAGGAAATCCCGGCTGGCGGCGCCGATGTTGCCATCGGCTTCGAACAGCCCGTCCTTCATTTGGATGAACGCTTCCGGGCTGCCAAGCGTCGGCATATCCAGGTAGGCAAGGACATTGCGCAGGTGCTGCTGCGCCATGGCAGTCCCGATTGCACCGATGGAAATGCCAATGACGCCCGCCGGCTTGCCTTGCCAGGCATTCTGGCCGTAGGGCCGTGAGGCATGGTCGATGGCGTTCTTCATCGCGCCCGGGAAGGAGCGGTTGTATTCCGGCGTCACGAACAGCACGCCGTCCGCTGCCGCGATCTCGGCCTTCAAGCGCTTCACGGGCGCGGCCTGATTGGCGTCGTCATCCTGATTGTAGAGCGGCAGGTCACCAATTTCGGAAAACGCGAACGTGACATCCGCGGGTGCGAGTTTCGTGAGGGCAAGAGCAAGCTTGTGGTTGAAGCTGTCCTTGCGAAGGCTGCCGACGACGACGGCGATCTTGAGTGCGGTCATGATGATCTCCTTGTGATATCGTGTGGTGAGGTCTGGTGTCGTTTTCAGGTCAAGCGGCTTCAGCAAGCAGGTCGGCGAGGTCGAGCCTGCGTGTGGTCATGGCAAGCGTGCCGTCGGTGGCCCGCGGCCAGTCCTCCTCGTTGCGGTCCCAATAGAGCTCGAGGCC
>JBKDZY010000429.1:0-5099 GCA_047971765.1 Hyphomicrobiaceae bacterium
ACGGCAAGCACCTGCGGCGCGCCATCCGCGACTACACCTCGCGCCTGAGGCAGCTCGGACCGGCTGCAGTTGGCGTCATCTACTATGCCGGGCACGGCATGCAGGTGCGCGAGAACAACTATCTGCTGCCAATCGACGCCGACATCCGGAAGGAAAGCGATGCCGCGATCGAGGCCGTGCATTTGACCGACGTGCTGAACGCACTCTACGACGCCGGCAACCGCATGAACCTGATCATTCTCGACGCCTGCCGGGACAACCCCTACCGGAAACGGCTGCGGCTTGCCGCCAATGGCCTTGCCGGCTTCGATGCGCCGATTGGCACCCTGATCGCCTACTCGACGGCGCCGGGCCATGTCGCCCTGGATGGCGCGGGGGCCAACAGTCCCTTTGCGGAATCGCTGGCGGCGGCACTGGTCGAAAAGCCCGCGTCGATCGAGATGGTATTCAAGAAGACCCGCGAGGCGGTCTACCGCAAGACACAGCAGGCGCAGGTGCCGTGGGAATCCTCCTCCCTGGTGGGTGATTTCATCGTCGCGGCGCAGGCGACGCCCGGGAGTTCGCCTCTTGCCGGGGCAGCCGGGGCCCATATCGCCGGGCGCAACGGCAATGGCACAGCGGTTCGCGCGGCCGACCAGCACACAGAAACCGACCCGGACGGGCGCCTCGCCTATTTCGTGGAGTGGAAATACCTGGGCGGGGAGTCCGGTGCGACGCCACTGGAAGAGGGCGCCTATGCCGATCTGGTCGACTACTATGGCAAGGCGCGGGTGACGCGCGCCGACCTGATGCGCGACAAGCGGCGCTACTACCAGCGCTGGCCCAACCGGCGCTACAAGATGTTCAAGGAGACGCTGGCGATGCGGGCCATTGCGCCGGGCTTGTTCGACGTCTTCTTCGAATACGCCTTCGACGTGGAAAACGACAGCAAACGCATCCATGGCCGGGGCAACGCTTCCCTGCTTCTGCAGCAGGACAAGGGCGCCTATCTCATCCTGCGCGAGGCAGGTGACGTGCTGAAACGCACGGTCATCGACAAGACCGCAACCACCACACGTCCCTAGATCAATTCCGGCAGCGCCCGAACTGGTCCGGCCCGTTTGCGCTCACGAACCGCACCGGGCGGCATCATGATCAGCCGCCCGTGACGCTCATGTGTCGGGAAACCGCAGGCCGGCTGGTGCGCCGGTCGATGATGAAATCATGCCCCTTGGGCTTGCGCGAGATGGCTTCATCAATCGCTGCCGACAGCAGGGCGTCGTCCGTGCTGGCGCGCAACGGCGCGCGCAGGTCCGCTGCATCATCCTGGCCCAGGCACATGTAGAGCGTGCCCGTGCAGGTGAGGCGGACGCGATTGCAGCTCTCGCAGAAATTATGCGTCATGGGCGTGATGAAACCGAGGCGGCCGCCCGTCTCCTTGACGCGCACATAGCGGGCCGGCCCCCCCGTGCGATAGGGGATGTCCTCAAGCGTGAAAGTGTCGAGGAGGCGTCCGCGAACCACCGACAGCGGCAGATACTGGTCGGTCCGGTCGCCTTCGATGTCACCCAGCGGCATGGTCTCGATGAGGGTGAAATCGTAACCGCGACCATGGGCAAAACGCAGCATGGTCTCGATCTCGTCCTCGTTCACGCCCTTCAGCGCCACGGCGTTGATCTTGACCGCGAGGCCCGCCTTGTCGGCTACATCGAGCCCTGCCATGACGGTCGGCAATTCACCCCAGCGGGTGATGGCCTTGAACTTGTCCGGGTCCAGCGTGTCGAGCGAGACGTTGATGCGTTCCACGCCGGCCGCCTTCAACGCCGCGGCATGGCGGGGCAACTGGCTACCGTTGGTGGTGACGGTCAATTCATCGAGGGTACCGGCCTGCAGATGCCGGCCGAGACGCTCGAACAGCCACATGATGTTCTTGCGGACCAGCGGTTCCCCCCCGGTGATGCGCAGCTTGCGCACGCCCTTCGCAACGAACGCCGAGCACAGGCGATCCAGCTCCTCCAGCGACAACAGCTCCTTCTTGGGCAGGAAGGTCATGTGCTCGGACATGCAATAGACGCAGCGGAAGTCACAGCGGTCGGTAACCGACACGCGGAGATAGGTCACCGACCGTCCGAACGGGTCGATCATTTCGCTCGTGGGTCCCGGATGGGAGGCGGGACGTGGAGATAGGATCTGGGGCATGTCTGGACCGGGTATCAGCGGCTGGAACCGGGGTTGATCGTACCTATATAGCACGTTGCACGGAAAATCCGAGCCCCGTACAGGGTATTTCAGGGTTGCCATGACCGCAGGGTGGGGTGGACAACCATCCGTAGCGCCGGCGCAGCGGATCAATCCTGCTTCCCATGGCGCTCAACCGGTCCGGCCGCGCGATGACCGGGCATCGGCGTCATTGATGTTGTCGAGGGGGTAGATGGGGCGGCGCACATTCCTGAATGTGAGCTGGTCATAGTCGGAGGTGCACACGCCAGTGCCCGCGCATTCAATCACATCCTCGATGATGTCGCCGAAGCCCGCGCGCCAGTGCACCCTGCTCTTCAGCATCAGGAACCGCTTTTTCGACGGATCAATGCCGAGACTGAGGAAGCAGTTCTTGTCGTTGGGCTCCTGCTGGCGGGATATGATGACGATTTCCACCTTGCCGGTATCCAGGACCACCGTCCGGCCCAAATCCATCAGCACGCCCTTGGAGGCCGGGCCGAGATTGCGGTAAAGGCCGTCCGATATGATCCGGACACGCCCTGTCACCTCCCGGGGCGCGCCTTTCAGGCCGATGGCCGGCATGTCGAGCTTGCCGCCGAGCATGACGGTGGCCGTGGTGCCGACGCCGGCCTGGATGAGCTGCTCGACCGCTTCCGGATCACAAATGGCAAAGGCTGCGACATCCTCGAGCCCGGCGTCGAGGATGGCGCCGAGCACGGTCATCGTGTCCTGGGTCCCGCCGGACGCCGAATTGTCGTAGTGGTCGAGAAGCACGACCGGGCCCGCCGTTGCGGCCTTGGCGCGGGCCAGCGACGTCGCCAGCGGCTCGATCTGGTAGACCCAGTCGGCGCGCTGGCGCCAGGCTTGGTCCAGCAGTTCATCGCACAGACGCTGTGCTTTCGCCGGATCGCCATCGGTGACGACAACCGCGCTCAACCCCGCCTGGCTGATGTCGGCATGGGGGAAGCCGGTGAACAGGGTCGCGATCATGGCTTCGCCACTGGCTTCCATGGCGGCTGCCCGTTCCTGGAGCGCCTTGTTGGGTCCGACGAAGGTGCCCTGGCGCATGACATGGGGCAACATCGGGCGGTTTCCCCACGCGACAGCCGGTGCGGCGGTTCCCTTGACCGCCTTCACCAGAGCCTCACCCGCACGCCGTCCGGTCTCGTAGTTGTCGATGTGGGGATAGGTCTGGTACCCGGCCAGCACGGTCACGTTGTCCGCGATTTCCGGATAGAGATTGGTATGCATGTCGAGCGCCACGGCAATGGGAATGCCGGGCTTGATCTGGCGGATACGGGCCAGAAGCGCGCCCTCGCCATCTTCCAGGCTCTCGGTGACCATGGCGCCATGAAGGTCCAGCATCACGGCATCGCATCCCGCAGCAACGGCCTCGCAGATGGCATCGGTCATGGCGGCGTAGGCCGCATCCTCCACACGGGCACTTGGCGAGGCGCCTGCCGCTATGGGGGTCGAGACCTCCCAGCCCTCGCGTTCGGCGATGTCGATGAAGGCTGCCATGGCTGACCCGGTACCCTTGTAGGCCTCATAGGCGGCACGGCCACGCGGCGGCAATGGCTGGCCCCGGGCAAAGCGGCCGATTGGTGTTGGCACCGGCGAGAAAGTGTTGGTCTCGTGCTTCATCATTGCGATGACGACGCGCATTTTGCATCTCCTGGCCCGGATCACTCACGACAGAACCATTGTTCTCCCGGTCGAGCCCGCAGGCAAGGCAGCCCGCACGACCGCGGTTCGACCGGCGTTCGGGCCTCGCAACGCAATCGGGAGAGCGGCGGACCTCACTCAGCCGGCGAGAAGCCGGGCTGCCGCATCCGCATAGACCTGGGCACCGAACGCAATGTCCTCGTCGGACGTGTTCTCGGTCCAGTGGTGCGAGATACCGCCGATAGAGGGCACGAACAGCATCCCCGCCGGCATGATACCAGCCAGCACCTGTGCATCGTGGCCAGCGCCCGACGGCATCCGCGTGTGGCACCCGGGTTGGCGCGCTTCGGCGGCGGCCTCGATGGCCTTCTGGAAATTCTCGCCCATCACGGCGGGCATGCCCTTGCGCAACTGCTCGAAAGACACCCGGCATGGCCCCTGGCGATCGGCATCGGCGATCAGCGTCTGCAGCGCGGTCTCGAGCCGATCGAGCGTTGCGACATCGGTGTCGCGGAACTGGAACAACATCTCGGCGCGCCCCGGAATGACGCTTGGGTCGCCGGGATGCAGGGTCACGCGCCCCGTCGTCCAGACCGTGCGTGGGCCGCAGATAGTGGGGAACAACTCCTCGATGGCCATCACCAGGCGCGCGCATGCCACCCCGGCGTCGCGCCGGATGGCCATGCGAGTGGTTCCGGCGTGGTTCTGCGTCCCCTCGAACGTGATCCTGAAGTTGCGGCTGCCGATGATGGCCGTCACCACTCCGACCTTCAGATCGTGCGCCTCGAGCCAGTCCCCCTGCTCGATATGGGCTTCCAGAAAGCCGATGTAGCGTTTGGGATCGACAGACACGCGCGGACGTCCGGCCAGCCCGGCGGCAGCCAGAGCATCGCGCATGGGCGTGCCGCTGGTCCGGTCGCTTGCCGCGTCGATTTCGGCATCGGTCAACTGGCCGGTGCCGGAGCGGCTGCCGAGGAAGCTACCGAAATGGCCCTCCTCGTCGCACCAGGCGGCGACGTCAACGCCAGCTCCAGAGCTGGACAATGCCGGGTCGGCAGCGACCGCCCGCGCGGCTTCCAGGGCGTAGACCACGCCCAAAGGGCCATCGAGCCAGCCGGCATGGTTCTGGCTTTCCAGATGTGAGCCACCAAGCAGTTTCGGGCCGGGGCCGGGCGCCTTGCCGATGACATTGCCGACACCATCCATCACCGTCTCGTGGCCGATCGCGTTCAACT
>JBKDZY010000430.1:0-2164 GCA_047971765.1 Hyphomicrobiaceae bacterium
TCGCGGAATCGCTCACCGCCCGCCATGACAACTTGCCATAGACGAGCGCACACACGATGGAGCCCAGCGCACCAATGCCTGCGGCCTCGCTCGGCGTCGCGACACCACCGACGATCGTTCCCAGAACGACGACGACGAGACCGATCGGCAGGATCACAGACTTGAGCGAGGCGAATTTCTCCGGCCAGCTCGCCCGCTCATGCTCCGCCAATGCGGGACCGATTTCAGGCCGAAGCGCACACGCGATGAGGATGTATGCAATGAACAGCGTGACGATCACCAGGCCGGCCGTGATGCCACCCAGGAACAACATGCCCACCGAGGTGTTCGTGTAGAGGCCCAGAACGATCATCAACACGCTGGGTGGAATGAGAACGCCAAGCGCGCCACCGCCCGCAATGCACCCGAGGCTCAGTTTCTTGCTGTAATTGTTCGACAGCATGGAGGGGAGTGCCACCAGCGCCATCGTCACCGTTGCTGCACCGCTGACGCCGACAAGTGCTGCAAAGATGGTGCAGACCAGCACAGTGCCGATTGCCAGGCCACCGTTGATGCCGCCGAACCATTTCCGCATCATGCCATAGAGATCGTTGGCCAGGCCCGATCTCTCCAGCATGCTTCCCATGAAGATGAACATGGGAATGGCAAGGAGCACGAAGCTGGTGGCCGTGCTGAAGGTCTTGATGCCAAGCGCGTACAACGCTTGCGGCCCCCACAGGAAATAGGTCCCGACAATGGCAGAACTGCCAAGCGCGAACACCAGCGGCAGACCGGCCACCATCAACAGCAGGAACGATCCGAAAAGCAGAAGTGTGATGAGTTCGATGCTCATGCCTTGGCCTCCAGAGACTGGCTGGCGGCATCGTTGGGCACCAACTCCTCACCTGTGAATGCCATGTAGAGATTGCGCGCAAGGAGCGCGATCGCCTGCAACAGCAGCAGCCCTGAGCCGATCGGCAGGGACACCATGACGGGGAACAGGTAGGGGCTCCAGTCCGAAGCCGCGCGCTGCCCCGTTTCCAGAGCCTCTGAAGCCATGATGTAGGTCTGGTCGAACATGACCCAGCAGAAGAGAATCATGCAACCGGCAGTCAACACGTCCACGATGGCCTGCACCCGCCGCGACAAGTGCGAATACACGATATCCATCGCCACATGGTCACGATTGAGAAGCGTGTATCCTCCCCCCAGCATGATATAGCCGGCGAAGATGAAACTGATCATCTCGTTGCCCCAGGTCGTCGGCGCCTTGAGGACATAGCGCAGAAAAACCTCGTAGCAGACGAGCCCGATCAGCCCGAGCAGGGAAATCGCCACCACATAGCCAATGGTGGCGTTGAGGCGGTCGATGAAGCGGACCGCCGCCCGAATAACATTCATGTGAATAGCCCTCGGTGGCACCAGACCCGCCTCGCCCGGGCAGCGGCAGGCTGCCCGGGCGAAACCAGGAGTGTCCAGGTGCGGATTAGATGCCAGATGGGCGCTTGCGGAAGAGATCCCGCGTTTCGAAGATGATCTTCAGCACCTTTTGGGTGTCCGCATCCTTGGTCTGCATCCGATCGAGAGCTTCGTAGGCGGTCTTCTCGTAGTACTCGATATCCGCTTCCGGCAACTTGCTGAACTTCACGCCAGCCGCCTTCATCGGTTCGATCACGCGCGCGCTTTCCGCCGTCGAGGTCGAGGCACGCTCCAGGGCATACACGCGGACACACATCCGCATGATTTCCTGCAGGTCCTTCGGCAGGCGGTTGAAGGCCCGCATGTTCATGAACATGTCTTCGGTATCGAACGCGATCGTCGACGGGCCCAGGTAGAACTTGGCCGGCTCATAGAGCTTGTACTGGTACATGCCCGCCGGCGAGCCCCAGTTCGTCGCATCGATCACACCCGTGGACAGAGCAGTGTACTGTTCCTCGCCCGGGATGGTGACGATGCTGGCGCCTTTGGACTTGAAGACTTCCGCCCCGAGGCCGAAGCTGCGGATCTTCAACCCCTTGAAATCGTCCAGCGTCTTCAGCTCGTTCCGGGACATGGTCGAGCCCCACTCGTCCGAATAGATCGGTCCGAGGAAGTAGGCGCCATGCTTTGCGAATGCGCTGCGCACGACATCGATGAGGCCTGTCTCGTGCCAAAGGTAGTCATATTGATCGAGCACCTTGAACGC
>JBKDZY010000431.1:0-2737 GCA_047971765.1 Hyphomicrobiaceae bacterium
CATCCGGCCATTCATCGCTTCATCCCGCTCGATGACAACATCGGCTTTGCGGTCATCACCGGGCTCTTCATAGCCCTGAGCATCGTCGCAACCCGCTCGCCATTCGCCATCATCGCCACCGGGGTCACCCTGGATTCGTGGACCGGCTACTACCGCCTCCTGATCTGGCAGCATGGCCTCGAGAACGTCTTCATGAACCCGATGTTCGGGTTGGGACTGTACGACTGGGCCCGCCCCTCCTGGATGGCCTCGCCGACTGTCGATGCATTCTGGCTGGTTGTCGCCATGCGCAGCGGTATCCCCGCATTCCTGTTCCTCATCACGACCGTCTTGTTGATCGTGTGGGGGACGGCCACGCGCATCCCCGCCAGCACGGGCGAGCGCCGCGCCATGTCGCGAGGCTGGCTCATCTCCATCGCCGCCATTTCCTTGGTCGGATGCACGGTGCATTTCTGGAACGTGCCCTATGCCTTCTTCTTTTTCCTTCTCGGAGCCGGCGGCTGGTTTGCCGATCCAATGCGCGTGCTGACACCGGTCGCCCGGCACGTCGCGCAGCAAACCGCCAAGGCAACCCGCATCCGCTGGGTTGATCCGGGCCATCCCCATCCAGCACAGGCCGGAGTCGGCCCGCGCTACCTCATTCCGGTGCTCGCCGCACCCCTCCCCAGGAGGTCAAACCTGACATGACACCTGAACTGTCGATCATTGTGGTCAGTTTCAACACCCGCGAGATGACGCGCGCCTGCATCGACTCGATTGCGCGTGAGACCACCGACGTCTCCTACGAACTGATCGTCGTCGATAACGCCTCCCAGGATGGATCGCGCGAGGCCCTGGCTGGCCATCCGGCCATTCATCGCTTCATCCCGCTCGATGACAACATCGGCTTTGCGCAGGCCAACAACCTCGCCGCGAAGGGCGCAGCAGGAGAACTGGTGCTGCTGCTCAATCCCGACACGGTTGTCCTCGATCACGCCATCGACAAGCTCGTCGCATTCGCGCGCCGGCGACCCGAGGCTGGCATCTGGGGCGGTCGGACCCTGTTTGCGGACCGCAGCCTCAATCCGACCTCTGTCTACGCCAGGATGACACCTTGGCGCCTGCTCTGCCGCGCGACCGGCCTCACGGCGATCTTTCCCCGAAGCCCACGCTTCAACGGCGAGACATACGGTGCATGGCGGCGTGACAGCGAACGCCAGGTCGATGTCGTCACCGGCTGCTTCTTCCTCATCGAAAAGCAGTTGTGGACGCGGCTCGGCGGCTTCAATCCGACCTATTTCATGTACGGCGAGGAGACGGATCTCTGCTTGAGGTCACGCGCCTTTGGTGCCCGGCCCCTGATGACACCCGATGCCGAGATCATCCACTACGGCGGCGCTTCGGAAGCCACACGCGAGAACAAGATGGTGAAATTGCTGGCTGCCAAGGCCACGCTCATCAATCACCACTTCACAGCCCGCACACGCAAACTGGGCCTCGGCCTCCATGCCCTTTGGCCACTCACCCGGTGGCTTGCCCTCACGCTGGTCGCCACCGCGACGGGCAGCCGGTCCGCACGCGAAAAAGCCGACGTCTGGGGAAACATCTGGCGCCGCCGCCGGGAATGGCAGAACGGTTACGCATCCGCCACCGCAGCAACGCCCGACCCGGTTCCGCACTTCGACATGCAGCAGCAGGCCAGCCGATGACACATCCCATCATCGAGAAGACATCCGCGGAAACCGCGGCCCGCTTTTCCATCCTGACCCTGGTCAACGATGACGCGCAGTACGCTGCCATGCAGTCGTCATTCCGCGACGCCGGCTTCACCAGTGCCGATACCGAATTTCTTGCCGTCCGCCACGCGCACTCGGCCTTCGCTTCACTCAACGATCTGCTGAACGAGGCAACCGGCGACCTGGTCATCCTGTGTCACCAGGACATCCGCCTCGCCCACGATGTGCGGCAGGATCTGGAAGACCGGCTGGGTGAATTGACCCGCCAGGCCCCCGACTGGGCCCTCGCCGGGAACGCCGGTGGAGAACGCCCCGGGCGGCTCGCTGTTCGCATTTCAGATCCCCACGGCGCCAACCGCAGGACCGGAGATCTCCCGGCCCGGGTCGCAAGCCTCGACGAGAATTTCGTCATCGCGCGACGCAAAGCCGGCGTTCGCTTCTCCCGCGATCTGGACGGGTTCCACCTCTATGGCGCCGACCTCTGCCTGCACGCCGAAATCCTTGGGTATTCAAGCTGGGTGATCGACTTCCACCTCCAGCATCTGAGCCCCGGCAACAAGGACCAGACCTTCCGCCAAGCCGAGCGTCATTTCATCCGCAAGTGGAACCGTGCCCTTCGCCCCCGCTGGCTGCAGACCCCATGCACCCTGCTTCGCCTTTCCGGCGGCACCAGCGATAGCCTCGCCCAGCGCATGATGACGAGCCTCGTCAGGCGGGTCTCACGCCGCCTTCCATCCGCCGCCGGCTGGACCCCACCGCCACACGTTCCCCCGCACGCTCCCAAAAGCTGAATTAACCCGGCCCTTGTCAATTTGTCCCGGTTTCGATCTTTTCAGCATTAGACTGGAATGGCACGATGGCAGCTCGAACTGCAATCACGGGAACAGGACATGACAACCGCCCCAGAACGAAAAACCGTGGTCCGCGAAGGTGCCGACGGACGCGCCATCCATGATGTGGGCGGCCTCGACTTCGGCCCCATCGACCGCCATGAGCACGATCTTGCCCTTTGGGAAAAGCGC
>JBKDZY010000432.1:0-1516 GCA_047971765.1 Hyphomicrobiaceae bacterium
GATCTTGCTGCCGATCCCGAGCTTGCCGCCGATCTTCTTCTGGATATAGGGCGCCGCCGACAAATGATCGGCATGGGCATGGGTCTCGATCAGCCACGCCACCTCGAGACCACGGGACCGCACGTCGGCAATGATCTCATCGGCGGACTTGAACGAAATCCGCCCCGCCGCGTAGTCGAGGTCCATCACGCTGTCGACAATGGCGCACGCCTTCGAGGTCGGGTCCTTGACCACGTAGGAAATCGTCGATGTATCCGGATCGTAGAAGCCCGTCACCTCTGGTTTCACCGTCGCATCAATCGGATAACTCATTCCGTGCCCTCCTGGTCATGGTGGAACCGGCGCCGCCAGACGGCATCCGTTTTCGCAGATTTCCCGGATCGTCCGCCTTGACGGTCATCAGCGCAACGCCTTTGTGAGGGACCTCCCCAGGACGTTGTGCCTCTTGCCATTTTTCACGACGAGCCCCACGACAGAAGGCACCCGCGCACCTTCATCGCGTCGTCAGGCCTCGGACCTCCGATAAAGGACGGCGCTCAGGCACCTTTTCCCTTGCCGCCACCGAGCGGACAACTGGACAGGCCGAATGGCACATAAAGCGGGCACCGGCCCAGCAGCCCGGTCGCCAACGGGATCACGCCCAGCCATCCCCATGACGTCTGGGGACCGACGAAGACCAGGGCGATCAGCACCAGTCCGACAACGATACGCAGGATCCTGTCGATCCCTCCAACATTCGCAGTCATGGTGAACCTCCTCCTCTGACACCGTGCCATTGTTCGGCAGTCCGGCCTGACTGTCGGTGACAATGTCACGCAAACGTCGGATGTGGAGGATTGAGCCCGCGCGGCCCTTTCGGCCCTACAGCGCGTTGCGGAGCGCACCAATAACCGCGGCCATACCGATGCCCAGCAGCAGGAACAGGGCCACGGTGCGGAAGTGACGCTGTCCCCCGGTCGAGAAGAACCGGCTTCCCGCCCAGGTCGAACCAATGAAGAGGGGCAGCAGGACCACCGCCAGCCCAAAGGCCTGGGCCGTGTAGATGCCAAAACTGATCTGGGAAATGGCGCCGCTCAGCGCGATGACCGTGACAACCCCGAGAACATTCCCGCGTTGCTCGCGCGGCTTCCCGCCTCGCGCCACGGCCACCGCCACCGACGGCGGTCCACCGATGCCCGCGGCCCCTTGCAGCAGACCGCTGATGAACCCGGCCGCCATCGGCACCCAGTTCCTGCGCGCCATGCCAGGCGACACCCCACACCATGTCGCCAAGGCCATCGCCATCACCGCAAAGCCGATGGCGCCAGTCATCATGTGAGGATCAATCGAGGTCAGGATGAGCGATCCCACCGGCGCACCGATAACGATGGCTCCTGCGGCCGGCAGGACAAAACCCCGCTCCGCCATGCGTACCGCTTCCGGGAGAAGCTGGGCCACGGATGGCAGCCCCACCATGCTCGCCACGCCAACAGCCATCCTGGGGCCCAGCGCCAGGCTCACGACCGGAACCAGCGCC
>JBKDZY010000433.1:0-9077 GCA_047971765.1 Hyphomicrobiaceae bacterium
CATCATCCGCTCGGCTACATGGAGCAGATTTAAACCTTCGCCGACCGCGACCGCACCGACGACGGCCGCCAGATCATCTCGATTAGCTACCTCGGCCTGACGCGCGAGGCGTTGAGCCTGAAGCATCATGGAACCGGCACCTGGCAAAGCTGGTATCGCTACCTTCCCTGGGAAGAACAGCGCCAGGGAGGAAATGCCGCAATCCGCAAGGAAATCATGCCGAGGCTCATGCGATGGGCGAAGGGGGCGGCTGGCAGGGAAGCCGCCAATCTGCGCCGGCAGCGCATTGCCGCGGTTTTCGGCGAAGTGGACCAGCCATGGAACGAGGAACTCGTGCTCCAGCGCTACGAGCTGTTGTACGAGGCCGGACTTGCCCAGGAGCAGACCGCGCGCGGCCTGGCCGCGGAGGATCAGGTCCTCGGCAGGCCCATGCTGCACGATCATCGCCGGATACTTGCAACCGGCATCGCGCGGCTGCGCGCCAAGATCAAATATCGTCCGGTCATCTTTGAATTGATGCCGGAAACATTCACGTTTCTGCAGTTGCAGCGCGCCGTCGAGGCGATTGTCGGACGCCTCCTGCACAAGCAGAATTTTCGCCGCATGATCGAGCAGCAGGCGCTGATCGAGGAGACGGGAGAAACGTCTGCCGAGACCGGCGGACGGCCAGCAAAACTCCTGCGTTTCCGCAAGGAAGTCGTGCTTGAGCGCGCCGTCATGGGCTCGAAGCTGCCGCTCGCCCGCATGCGCTGATCGAACGCGGATTCTTTTCCGGAGGAATTGCGCGCGTGTTGTCGTTTTTCGCGAACGCTTGACAAGCGGGCACTTCTGCGCAAGCAATTAATGACCGGTCGAACGCGACCGGATTTTGCACAACCACTAATGCTCATGTTGAGTATAAATGGAGCGGAGATCATGGTTCACGTCGAAGCAGTTCAGCGCACTGCCCCGCTTTATGAGCGCGTGAAGAATTTCGTCCTGCCCATGGAGTGGCCGGCCTATGCGGCGGATATTGACGCCATCCTGGAACTCAAGCGCGAGCGCGATGCCGTCATCCTGGCGCACAACTACCAGACGCCGGAAATCTTCCACTGCGTGTCCGATGTCGTGGGTGACAGCCTGGCGCTCGCCCGCAAGGCCATGGAGGTCGATGCGTCGGTGATTGTGCTGGCCGGCGTGCACTTCATGGCCGAGACGGCAAAGCTGCTCAATCCGGAAAAGACGGTGCTGATCCCTGACCAGCGCGCCGGGTGTTCGCTGTCGGAATCGATCACGGCCGAGGATGTGCGCGAGCTTCGCAGGCGCCACCCCGGCGTGCCCGTTGTCACCTACGTCAACACGTCCGCAGCCGTGAAGGCCGAGTCGGACGTCTGTTGCACGTCGGGCAATGCGCGCCAGGTCGTCGAGTCGCTCGGAGTGCCGCGCGTCATCATGATTCCCGATGAGTATCTCGCCAGGAACATCGCCGCCGAGACCGATATCGAGATCATCACCTGGGCCGGGCACTGCGAGGTTCACGCCCAGTTCAATGCCGACGACATCCGCGAGGTGCGCAGCGCCTATCCGGGCGTGGTCGTGCTCGCCCATCCCGAATGCCCGCCCGACGTCGTGCAGGCGGCGGACTTTTCCGGCTCCACCGCCGCCATGAGCAATTTCGTCACGTCGCGCCAGCCCAAGCGGGCCGTCCTCGTCACCGAATGCTCGATGAGCGATAATATCGCGGTCGATCACCCGGAAGTCGAATTCGTGCGGCCGTGCAATCTGTGCCCGCACATGAAGCGGATCACCCTCAGGAATATCCGCCAGTCGCTCGAGACCATGCGCGAGCCGGTCGAGATCGCGCCGGAGATCGCCGAACGTGCGCGCCGCGCCGTCGAGCGTATGTTGGCGGTCGGTTGAGCCGGGGAGATTGCGCCATGAGACATGTACCGCCTTTGCCGCGCGTCATACTGGAGCCGCTGGCCCGTATGGCCCTGCTCGAGGACCTGGGCCGCGCAGGCGATCTGACCACCGACGCCATTGTCCCGCAATCCGCTGTCGAGACCGTCAAGCTCGTCTCGCGCGAGAACGGCGTTGTTGCCGGTCTTGATCTTGCGTGCCTAGTGTTCGAACTGGTGGAGCCGGGGATCGAAATCTCCAGGCAGAAGGACGATGGCAGCCGCGTTGCGCCAAGCGATGTCATCGCGACGCTGCGTGGCCCCGCGCGTGGACTTCTCACCGGCGAGCGGGTCGCGCTCAATTTTCTGTGCCATATGAGCGGCATTGCGAGCGCGACGGCCTCGATCGTCGATGCCATCCGCGAGCACGACACGATCGTCGCCTGCACCCGCAAGACCATGCCCGGCCTGCGCGCACTCCAGAAATACGCCTTGCGCGTCGGTGGCGGTTCGAACCACCGTTTCGGTCTCGATGATGCGATGCTGATCAAGGACAATCACGTCGCGATTGCAGGCGGTATCGCCGAAGCCTTGAAGCGTGCGCGCGCCGCCGCAGGGCACATGGTGAAGATCGAACTCGAAGTCGACACGCTCGACCAGCTCGCCGAAGCGTTGGAGATCGGTGTCGATGCTGTTCTGCTCGACAACATGCCGCCGCCCGTGCTGCGCGAGGCGGTTGCCATGGTCGCGGGGCGAGCGATCACCGAGGCCTCGGGCCGGATCACGCCGGAAACGGCCCCGGCCATGGCGGCGAGTGGCGTGGACATGATGTCGGTCGGCTGGCTCACGCACAGCGTCAAGGTCATGGACATCGGCCTCGATCACGCGCGCTGATGGTCATCACTCAGGCAGCTTGTGGTCCGCAAACTGTGCCCTGAGATCCTTCTTGGAAACCTTGCCGGTCGCCGTCAGCGGCAACGTATCGACAAAAACCACGTCGTCGGGAACTTGCCACTTGGCGAGTCTCGCGGCGACGTGCCCGAGAATATCCTCCTTGGTCGGAGAGGCGCCCGGTGCCTTGATGATGAGCAGCAGCGGCCGCTCGGTCCATTTGGGATGGGGAACCGCGATGACGGCGGCATTGGCGACGCCCGGGCAGCCGATCGCAACATTTTCGACGTCGATCGAGCTGATCCATTCGCCCCCGGACTTCACCAGGTCCTTGGTGCGGTCGACCAGGACGAGCCAGCCGTCAGGCGTGATCGTCGCGACGTCTCCCGTCCCGAACCAGCCCTCCTTGTCGAACGCTGCCGTCGTTGCAGCCTCGTTGTTGAAATAGCCCGAGATCACCGCCGAGCCCCTGACGAACAACTCGCCCGAGGTCTTGCCGTCCCACGGCAATTCGGCGCCGTCATCATCGACGATCTTGAGATCGACACCGTACATGCGCCGGCCCTGTCGGCTCTTGAGGTCCATGATCTGGTCGAACGGAAGTTTTCGCTCATCGGGCGTGAGTTGGGTGAGCGAGCCCACAGGGCTCATCTCGGTCATGCCCCAGCCATGGATGATGTCGACGCCCCAGTCGCGTTCGTAGGCTTCCATGGTCGCGCGCGCCATCGCCGAGCCGCCGGTGAGGATGCGTGACAACCCCTCCGGTTTGCGCCCGCGCTTTTTCATTTCCTCGAGCAGACCCAGCCACACAGTCGGAACGCCCCAGCCGCCCCACACCTTTGTTTCGTCCATCAGGCTGAACATGGATGGCCCATCGAGGTGCGGGCCGGGCATGACGAACGGCGAGCCGGTGAGGCAGGCCACATAGGGCAGGCCCCAGGCGTTGGCATGGAAGAGGGGCACCACCGGCAGTAGCGGCCGGGTGTTATGGAACGAACCCTGTGCCGAGGTGATGACATAGAGGCTGTGCAGCATGGTCGAACGGTGCGTGAACAGGGCCCCCTTGGGATCGCCCGTCGTGCCCGAGGTGTAGCACAGCGTCGAGGCCGCGCGCTCGTCGAACTCCGGCCACACGATGTCGGGTTTGCCGGACTGTAGCATCTCCTCGTAGCACACCAGGCCCGGGATCGGATCGTCCGCCGGCATGTGCGCCCGGTCGGTCATCGCCACATAGGTCCGGATCGGCGAGAACGTGCCCATGAGTTTGGCAACGAGCGGCACGAAGGTCGTGTCGAGGAACAGCATCGTGTCCTGGGCGTGGTTCACGATATACGTCATCTGCTCGGGGAAGAGCCTCGGGTTTATGGTATGGCAGACCGCTCCGATGCCAGAGATTGCGAAGTACAACTCGAAATGCCGATGCGTGTTCCAGGCCAGTGTCGCCACCCGGTCGCCAGGCTTGACCCCATGCTCGAGAAGGGCGTTCGCGAGTCTGCCGATCCGGTGGCGTGCGTCCGCGAAGGTTTGGCGGTGAAGGCCACCCTCGACGCTTTGCGAAATGATGGGGCTGGTGGAATGCACTTCCGCTGCGTAGTCGATGGCTGTAGAGACCAGCAGCGGCCGGTCCATCATCATACCCTTGAGCATTTCTCGGTCCTCCCAAACGTTTTGTCACGACGTTAGCGGTCTCTGGCGGATGCGCCAAGCGTTGCGTCCACCGGTCCCGCGCAATCGAAGAAGGAAGTAAAGCCAATGGCGAAAGTCGAAACCGAAACCCACGGCGAAATCCAGGTCGTAAGGCTTTCCAATCCGCCGGTGAATGCCTTGGCCCATGGCGTGCGGACCGGACTTCTGGACGCCATCAGGTCTGCCAATGCCAACCCCGGGATCAAGGCCATTGTGGTGACGGGAGAGGGCCGGGCCTTCTCGGCCGGCGCCGACATCGCAGAGTTCGCGACCGGCTTGAAGGATCCGGGCCTGCCCGAGGTGATCGACGAGATGGAGGCAAGTGCCAAGCCGGTCGTCGCTGCTGTCAATGGCCTCGCCCTCGGTGGCGGTCTGGAGGTGGCGCTCGGGTGCCACTATCGCGTCATGTCGGCCTCGGTCGCCCAGCTTGGCCTTCCCGAAGTCAAGATCGGCATCTTGCCGGGGGCCGGCGGGACCCAGCGGCTGCCGCGCGTCATCGGCGTCGAGGCCGCGCTCGACATGATCGTCACAGGAAAATTCATCACGGCTGGCCAGGCCGGAACGCTGGGATTGGCCGACGAGGTGGCGGAGGGCGATGTCGTCCAGGCGGCCGTCGCGTTTGCCCGGAAGGTGGTTTCGGAAGGCAGGGGCCCCCGCTCCACGTCCGCCACACGGATTGATCCGGCAGCCGTGGCGGCAGGACTGTTCGACAAGAAGCGCCAGGAGGTGGTCCGCCATCCGTCAGGCCCGATGGCCGCGCTCAACTGCATCGCAGCCGTCGAGGCGGCCGTCGGCTCCGACTACAGCACCGGAGTCGCCCGCGAGAAGGCGTTGTTTGCCGAATTGGCCGAGAGCCCCTATGCGAAGGCGCTGCAGTACGCATTCTTTGCTGAGCGGAAGGCCGCCGATATTCCCGACATCGGCAAGGATGTGAAGCCGCGTGCCATCGCCAAGGTCGGCGTCGTGGGGGCTGGCACCATGGGCGTCGGCATTTCGCTGGCGGTCCTTCTGGCCGGATTGCCGGTGATCGTGGTCGAAACCAGCCAGGACGCTCTGGACCGTGGTCTCGCCCGCATCCGCGAAACGGTCGAGGCGCAGGTCAAGCGGGGCCGCATGACGGCAGAACGGGCTGCCGAACGTCTCGCTCTGCTCTCGGGCGCGACCGATCTGGCGCAGTTGAAGGCGTGCGATTTCATCAGTGAGGCCGTGTTTGAGAAGATGGCGGTCAAGAAGGAGGTGTTCGCGAAGCTGGACGCCGTGGCCAAGCCGGGCGCCGTGCTGGCCTCCAACACCTCCACGCTTGACGTGGACGAGATCGCGTGGGCCACAAAGAGGCCGGAGGATGTGGTTGGCACACACTTCTTTTCGCCCGCCAACATCATGCGCCTTCTCGAGATCGTGCGCGGCGCCAGAACCTCCAGGGAGACCCTGGTCACGGCATTGGCGCTCGCCAGGCGCATCAACAAGGTCGGCGTTGTCGCGGGCGTCTGCTTCGGCTTCATCGGCAACCGCATGATCGAGGCCTATCTCGAGGAAGCCCAGGCGATGATGCTGGAGGGAGCCACGCCCGAGGCCATCGACACTGCCATCGAGGGGTGGGGCCTGGCCATGGGACCGAACGCCATGATGGACCTTGCCGGTATCGACGTGGGCTATTTGATCCGCCAGGAGCACAAGTTCTCCGACGAGCGTCATCGTCTCTATCGCGTCACTGACCGGATTTCGGAAATGGGGCGTCACGGCCAGAAGACCGGGGCCGGGTACTACAAGTACGAGGGACGCAAGCGCATTCCGGACCCCGGGATCGCCGCCATGTTCGCGGAAGAGGCGCGGGTGGAGAAGATCAACCAGCGCACCATTCCGTCGGATGAGATCGTGGAGCGCCTGCTGCTCCGCCTCGCCAACGAAGGCGCTTTTGCGCTCGAAGAGGGGATCGCCCAGCGAGCCTCGGACATCGATACCATCTATCTGGCGGGATACGGCTTCCCGGCCTGGCGTGGCGGCCCGATGTGGCAGATCGAGAACATCATGGGCCTGCCCAGGGCCGTGGAGCGTATCAAGGCCTACGAGGCGAAATACGGCCCGCGCTGGAAGGTGTCGCCATTGCTGGAACGATTGGCAGGCAGCGGCGAATCATTGGCCAAGGCGGGCAAGGCTGGCGCAGCCACCCGGTAGATCACGCCACAGACCTGTTGCACGACATCAGAGGGGCTCCATTGCGGGGCCCCTTTTTCTGTGCAGACGGCTGCCGCGCGTTGTTTGGCTGAACAATGACAGTCTGCGTCGATTTCCACATGAGGCTGTGGAAAACCACTGTGATCCTACGGTAACGCCGAGAGTCATCTCGAGCACATGCGGGGACGGGTCGTTAACTATCTAAAAATAAAAGAAAAAACAAGGATTGGCGATGCGGTGTGGCCGTAGACCAACGATGGCGAGGTGCGCTTGGGTCTCGGCTGAAACGTTTGGTGTTCCAGTCTGCAACCATTGACACCCATCAAAACCCATGAGATCCCATGAATGCCCGTCCGCACCGGGCACGGGACGCGGGTCGCGGCGCCGGCCGTCTTTGAGGGAAGACGACTGCGCGACCGCCCGCTCCTCCCGGCAGGATCCGGGCGGGTTCGAAATCTGCAATCGGCGAAGACGTCGATGGGTGAGGGTTGGTTGTCTCGTGCGGGCAGCCCGGATCGGGCGGCAAGAGCACGCTCTGCCGGCCGGAGACCGTTGTTTCTGGTGTGTTGGGTTGAGCGAAGTGGTTGCGGGGCGGTGAGTGTGTGGAGGCGTTGAACCGAGGCTCGTCTGAAAGGAATGGACCGCTTTGTCTCGACATACACGAACAGGATCGACGCCAAGGGACGTGTCTCTATCCCAGCCCCTTTTCGCGCCGTGCTTGAGCGCGACCGCTACGCAGGGGCTTCAGGCGCGGGCCTCTACTGCTACCCCTCGCTTGACGCTCCGGCGCTCGATGCGGGCGGCGAAAGGCTTGCGCAGAAAATCGATGGGCTTCTCGGGGGCCTGCCGGACTATTCGGATGAGCGGGACGAACTCGCTGTCGCGCTCTATGGTGAGGCCCAGTTCCTTGCCATCGACCAGGACGGACGTATCGTGTTGCCGAAAGACTTGCGGGAGGCCATCGGCCTCAAGGACGGTGTCGCCGAGATCGCTTTTGTCGGCCTGGGCGACAAGTTTCAGCTTTGGGCGCCGGAACGCTTCGCCGAACGCCGCAATCGGGCGCGCGACAAGGTGCGGGAACACCGCAGGCTCCTCGGGACGGGGCGCCGCCAGCCGGAGGGGACCGGCGGTGGCGGAGAGGGGCGGGAATGATGGCAGAACGGCAGGGAACCGTATCGGGGGATAACGGTTCTGGCGCGGATGCCAGTCACATTCCCGTTCTTCTCGATGAAGTCGTGGAGGCTCTGGCGCTGAAGCCGGATGCCGCCATTATCGACGGGACTTTTGGCGCCGGGGGCTACACCGGCGCCATTCTTGCGGCGGCTCCTGGCATTCAGGTGGTCGCCATCGAGCGCGACCCCACCGCCTTGGCGGCCGGCCAGAAACGGGTCGGCGAGGCCGTCGGTCGTCTGCGCCTCGTCGCCGGCCGGTTCGGGGATATGGCCGTCATCGCTACCGAACATCATCTTGCGCCTCTGGATGGCGTCGTGCTCGATATCGGTGTCTCGTCGATGCAACTCGATACGGGCGCGCGCGGCTTCTCGTTCATGGTCGACGGCCCGCTCGACATGCGGATGGAGCAGGCAGGCGAGAGCGCCGCCGATGTCGTCAACGAGGCCGGGGAAGAGCTTCTGGCCGACATTATTTTCCACTACGGCGAAGACCGTCAGGCCCGCCGCATCGCGCGCCGGATCGTCAAGGAACGCACGGCCGGCCGCATCGAAAGCACGTCCCGGCTGGCATCGATCGTCGAGCGGGCTGTCGGCCGCAAGCCGACCGATGATCGTCACCCGGCTACCCGGACCTTCCAGGCGCTGCGCATCTGGGTGAATGATGAATTGGGCGAGTTGGCCCGCGGACTGCAGGGGGCAGAACGCATTCTGGCTCCCGGTGGCCGGTTGGTGGTGGTCACCTTCCATTCGCTTGAGGACCGGATCGTCAAGCGCTTCCTGGCGACGCGCTCCGGACGCCGTGATCAGGGATCGCGACACAGCCCGCCCACCGCGCGCGATGACTCGGCGTCCCCAAGTTTCCATTTGATTAACCAAAAGCCGATTACTCCTGGACAGGCAGAGTTGGCGTCCAATCCAAGGTCGCGATCGGCGAAGTTGCGGGTGGCAGTCCGCACGGATGCCCCGGCCTGGCAGCAGGACGATGCGCGCTGCCTGGGGCTGCCGCCGGTCCGGACGTGATTGTGAAGCGGTGGTGCCGGCACCGATTGCGGGGATCCTGACCAGCCTCTGCGAGTGTCGAGTTCCGGTGCGCATGGGCGCCGGGCGTATGGGGTCATCTGGGGTGGATAGCGCATGGCACGCACGGTCACCTTCCTAGCCGGTATCATGGCGATTGCCGCTGCCTCCGGCCTCTATGCCTTGAAATTCGATACCGCGCGTATCCAGACCGAAACCTTCAGGCTGGAAGAGGCGATCGACAAGGCCGAGAACGATA